>NZ_CP089981.1:0-300000 GCF_021389975.1 Fulvivirga ulvae | reverse complement strand
TAGCCTTCTTTGGCATGGGCATCAGGGTTAATACTCAGCCTCACGCCTTTACTCAGGGCATAGTCTATCCAGCGCCAGTCGATGTCCAGCCTTCTGGGGTGCGAATTGATCTCTATTACCACATTGTTTTTTGCGCAGGCATCTATAATAGTTTTATGATCTACAGGGTAGCCGTCTCTTTGTAGCAGAAGCCTGCCAGTCATATGTCCCAGGATAGTTGTAAAAGGATTTTCAACTGCCTTTAATACACGCAATGTAGCCTTTTCAATATCCATGCTCATAGCAGAGTGGATGGAGGCCACTATGAAATCAAAACTGGCCAGGGTATCGTTATCATAGTCCAGGCTGCCATCGGGAAGGATGTCGCATTCTATGCCTTTAAAGATCTTAAACGGGGCAAGCTTTTTATTAAGCTCATCTATTTCAGCCTGTTGCTCCTTTACTCTGTTTTCATACAGGCCGTTGGCATAGTAAAATGAAGACTTACTATGGTCGGTTATACCAAGATACTCATAGCCGAGCTCTTTGCAATAAGTAGCCATTTCCTCCAGGCTGTGCTTTCCGTCGCTATAAGTGCAGTGGTTGTGGAGGATTCCTTTCAGGTCGCCCATTTCTACAAGGTTTTCCCTTTGCTCCATTTTTGTGGAATCAAATTCAAACTGCCCTTCACGGAGTTCCGGTGCTATATACTTAAGGTCAGCAAGCTGGTATATCTCCTCTTCCGAGTCCACCTGTCCGGCTTCCCGAACCAGGTCGAGCAGGCACTTTTGCTCTTTTACCATGTGGTAAAGGTGCGTGTGCGATCCGGTGGTAATAAAAAGATCTTTGTGAAAGTTGTTTTTTGAGGTAAACCTGAACCGTACGGGAGTGGCAGTCTCTGTTAGTACGCCACGCCAGGTAAAGGGGCCTGATTGTTTTTGATTATATTCAAGTGCTTCAGTAGCGGAGAGGTATGCTTTAATTTGGGATTCCTGCTCCGAAGCAATTACAAACAGTATCTCTTCAATGATCTCGGTTTTTCTCCTGAACGCCCCGCTTTCAGCAATTTGGACATCAGAGAACTGTTGTTTTATACTTTCCTTCAGGGCATTTACAAAGGGCTCAGCTTCGGCATAAAGCAGCTTTCCGCTGTGCTGTTGCTTAAATAGTATAGCTTCTTTAAGGTTGTTTTGTGTTTTCTCTCCAAAGCCTTTGAGCTTGGCAAGTTTACCTTCTTCAATGGCCTGAAGCAGGGTTTCATTGCTTTCTATCTCCAGGTCTTTCCATAACTGCCGTATTTTCTTCGCGCCAATTCCTTTGAGGGTCAGCAGCTCAATTACGCCTGGAGGTGTTTGCTCCAAATATTTATCCAGAGCTGCAAACGAGCCGGTCTGGTTGATCTCGTCAATGGCCGTGGCTATGGATTTTCCTACACCGTTGATTTTGGAGAGGTCCGCTGCGGTCATACCGGAAAGGTCTCCTTTTTCCCTTTCCAGGTTAAAAATTGCATTGTTGTAGCTTTTTATTTTAAAATCATTCTCACCATGCAGCTCCATCAGAGAGCAGGTTTGTTTTAATAGCCTGATTATATTTTTATTATCCAAAATGTGCCGATTTTTTATATTTTTATAGAAGCCAGCAACCGCTCCTTCAAAAATGGAGGCAGGCAAGCTTATAGATTTTTATAACAGTATTTATTATTATGTAAATTTATAAAAACGTAACAACGAAAAAGAAAATTAGATGAACTATTGGTTAATGAAGTCTGAGCCGGGCACCTATTCATGGGATGATCTTGTAAAGGATAAACAAACTTTTTGGGATGGAGTCAGAAATTACCAGGCCCGGAACAACATGAAAGAGATGAAGGTAGGGGATCTGATACTTTTTTATCATAGTGTAAATGAAAAAAGTGTGCTTGGGATAGCTAAAGTTGTTAAAGAATCTTACCAGGACCCTACAACCGATGATGACAGGTGGGTAGTGGTCGATATTGCTCCCGAACAGGCCTTAAAACGCCCTGTTAAACTGGATGAAATCAAAAATGAGGCAAGACTCAATCAAATGGTCTTGGTCAGGAATTCAAGATTATCGGTGCAGCCGGTCAAAAAAGAAGAGTTTGACATAATCATAGGTATGAGCGAATAACATATGAAGGTATCTTTACTAATTATTTTCTTAACGCTCGGAATTACTTTTTCATCTATGTCCCAGCTGGTTCAAACCAAAAGGTATGAGATGGAGAAGGAGAATACGGACAATTACTTTAACGTGACTTCCGTAGGGGAAAGGGGATTGATGATCTTTAGAGATACCGATGAGTACCGAAGAAATGAAGGTGATGTTTGGGAATTAATTGCACTGGATACAGCACTGGTTGAAAAGTGGAAACAGGAAATGCTGATTGATACCAAACATGTTTTTAAAGGTTTTGAGCAACATAAAGACAGACTGTACCTGCTTTTTAGTGAAAATGATGCTCCCAATAGCAATTATCTGCTCATTACCATAGCAGTTGATGATGGGGAAATAAACCGATATGAAATAAAAAATGAAATCTCCATCGACCTGTCGCATCTAATCGTTGTGAATGATTTTCTTATCCTTGGCGGGTACGTACGGTATAGCCCGACATTGATATCCTATAACTTTGGAGATGACAAGATAGATGTTATCCCCGGCTTCTTTAAAGACCGAAGTGAGATCATAGATCTCAGAGAAAATGATAACGGCACTTTTAATATCCTGACATTGGAAAAGGCTTATGAAGGCTATGACCTCAAGCTGAGGACCTATGCACCCGAAGGAGACATCCTATTTGAAAAGACCATAGAAATGAGCCGGGACTATGACGTAATGGATGGCAGGTGTACGGGCTTTGTAGATGGAAATATTGCTATCTCAGGCACATACGGTAAAACGGTTTCCAGCTATTCGCAGGGAATATATTTTGCGATTGTAAAGCCCGAAGGACAGAAGGATATTGTAAGGTACTATAATTACAGTGAGTTGGAACACTTTTTTGACTACATGGGGCCAAGGCGTTCGGCAAGGATAAAAAGGAAAATAGAGACAAAAATTTCCAGGGGTAAGGAGTTCAGGTACAGCTCAAGGCTTCATATGCATCAGGTTCAGCAGCACGGAGACGGCTACTTGCTGGCTGCCGAGATTTACAACCCTCAGTATGAAAAACTTGGGAGCAGAAGTATATACTCACCATATGCCTATGGCTTTGGTATGGACAATGACTTTTACTCCTCCGCAGCTCGTCAGGATTACGTCAGGCGGCCTGGAAGCTCTTCGCACGTACAGGACGCCAATCATTTCGAATACCTTGAATCGGTGATCCTCAAGTTAAATAGTGCAGGTGAGTTACAATGGGACAACAGTTTTAAGATAGAAGATGTGGAAACCTTCTCGCTTGAACCGGTGGTAGATTTTAGCAGGTCTATGGGTAAGCTCAACCTCGTTTATAAATCGGAAGAAAATATCAATTATAAAATCATCAATCAATCGGAAACAATAACAAAGGCTAAGGAGAAACTCATACTCAATAATGAAGCTGATGTTATAAAAAGTACCTACGACGGTGTGGGTAATGCCCGTCATTGGTACGGAGACTATTTTTACGTTTGGGGTTATCATAAAATACAGAATAAGCTAAACCCTGATGTTGAAAATAGAAGGAGTGTGCTGTTTATCAATAAAATAATGTTTGAAGAGTAGTGCTTTAATATATTGCCTTTGCTTTTACCTGATCCTTGCCGGATCGGCTATTGCACAAATAGCGCAGCCAGAAAGATTTGAGCTGGAGGTAGGCAATGATGTCGGTTTTGTGGTAGCGCCAGCTGCGGAAAGTGGAATTTTTCTTTTCAGAGAAATTGAAAATACATACAGCTCCACCGACAACCTTTGGGAGGTATATCTGCTGGATACTACTTTAAATATTACCTGGCGCAGGGAATATTTCATTAATCCCAACTTTATCAATATCAGTCACCTGTTTATAGATGGTAAGTTGCACCTGTTGTTTTCCAGCAAAAAGCAGGGTGACCGTAGTCTCAGCCTGGTGAGCTTCTCCGCTATATCCGGCGAGGTCAGTAACTACAGCATTAGAAATTTTATACCCTTTGCGTTTTTTGATTTCAAGATGATCAATAATACCGTTATTATCGGGGGATACTTCAATTACCGGCCATTGGTGGTCCTTTACAATCTTGAAGAGCAAATCCCGAGGGTTTTGCCGGGCTTCTTCAATGACAGGGCTCAGTTGATAGAGATGAAGGTTAATGACAATAACACATTTGATATCATCCTCAGTGGGCCAAGTGAAGAAAAGAACACGACCTTATTTATTAATACCTTTGATAAATTCGGTAATCTGCTCAAAAAGATCAGCCTGGACTCGGATCGATCTAAAAGCCTGCTGTTTGGCAGAGCGGAAACCTTGGAAAATCAGAACCAGCTTGTAGCCGGTGTTTATGGCCGCCGGCGTTCAGAGTATTCCCGGGGAGTATTTGTTGCCAATGTTAACCCATACGGCGAGCAAAAGATTAAATACTATAACTATGCTGAGCTTGAGAATTTCTTCAACTACATGAAAGCCCGCAGGGAAAAAAGAGTGATATCCCGGATAGAACGTAAGAAGATCAAAAATAAGAAGATCAAGTTTAACTACCGCCTGCTGGTGCACGAGCTGATCAGTCATGAAGATCAGTACATTCTGCTTGGAGAGGCTTTCTACCCCAAATACAAGACCATAACCGGTAACGGAGGCCTGTTCAGCTCCGGTTGGGCCCTTAACAGAGGGCTGCATAACTCCAGCATAGTTTTCGACGGTTACCGCTACACCCATGCCATTATCCTCGGATTTGACAAACAAGGCAACCTGCTATGGGACAACAGCTTCGAGATCAACGATGTGGTATCATTTGAACTGGAGCAGTTCGTTCATGTCAATGCCTCCGGCGACCGGGTAGATTTGCTTTATGTATTTGAGGACGCGATCCGCTCCAAAACCATCAAAGGCAGCCAGGTGCTAGAAGGAAAAGAAGAAAACAAAGTGAGGCTGAAATATGACTCAGATAAAATCGAAGACAAAAACACAAAGATCAGCGGTCTCAACAAATGGTATGGTGATGTATTCCTCACCTACGGCACCCAAACCATCCAAAACCTCCGCACCGAAGGCGTAGGTCTTAGCAGGAAGGTGTTTTTTGTGAATAAGGTGCTGTTTGAGTGAGGGGTGGGATGTATAATGTTTAAATGTACCGTAGGGTAATGAAATTTTTTTATTATGCTAGATGAAATAAAGCGAAAGTACGGAGAGTTTTCAGATTCTTTAATTTTGAAATTCACGTATGAAGCGAAAGAATCATCCCAAAATCTTGAGGTTATTATTCATTGTATGAATGAGTTGAATAATTACGAGTTCGAGACGGTTAAGCTTTCTTTTGTGAACGTCATTTCATTTCGTTTCATAGAAAATGAAAGAACATCCAGTGTGTTAGTAAATTCAGCATTTTTAGAAAGAAAGAATGGAGTCATTACTTTCGATTTTTCTCCTTCGATTTATAGTAGCTCTGACCTGAGAGAAAATAAAAACTCTGATTTATAGTTAAGTGTAGAGAAGTGTCTTATAAAAAAGAGGGATAATTGTGCTGTCATAATAAATGATCCAGTATTTTGTGCCAAAGCATGATGAAGAATAAAAAAGGAAAATCAGGTTATTTAATTTTGTTAATTATTCCGGTGGTTGTAGGGTTTATGACATTAATGGGAAAATTGGCAAAAGATGTTGATGAGGAGGTTGATAAATTTGGTGTAGAAACTGTTGGTGAATTATTATAATACTACTGGTGAATATTTAAAGGTGAGGTATTGGGTTGATGGAGGTATTCACGTATTTGGGCAAAGAGAACCATTTGCATTTCTTCAAGACGGTGAAGAGTACATTGTGAAGTATATGCATAAAAATCCCAGCTATTTAGTTGTTTATTATGATCGTCCTGTGTTTTCTGAAGGGGTTGAATATCAAACAGTATCTTGTGCTTCTTTAGTTAGGTCTTATGGTGTTGTTGATTTTAGGTATATAGTAAATGATACTGAGTACAGGAGGCGTTCGCCTTATAAAGAGGGGCAATCTCTCCAATCCAATGATTATAGGGTAAAGTTTAGAGTTGATAATCCCAGAATAGGATATCTGGTTGAGAAGGTATCAGCGGAAAATGATGCAATTTAATTGCCTATGAGACTAAACCACTGAGAATTTAATACTTGTGTTATTGAAAAAAATTGAAGGAAATAATTTGATTGGCTATAAAGGTTTGTTGAGTATATGCATAATACTCTTTGGATTTGGCTTAAAAGCAGAGGCGCAGGAAATTGAAAGCTTCAAAACCTTAAAGGTTATAGGGAGTTATGAGGACAAGGTAGAGGTTCAGAAAAGTAGACCCGAGTATTTTATAAATAACTATCAGGTGTTGTCCTCTGGTAAATATAACATCTTTGATAAACAGGTAGACCTTCCTCCCGAAGTTAACTTGATTTTTAAATCTCCGAATGGGGCATATTCTGTTGGATTTTATGAAGGTGAAACACCAGCGAAGTCAATTTATTTTATATTTAACAATGGTACGGTTAAGGAGACGAAGATAAGTGCCTACCCGATAATATCGTTTTCAGAAAATGGAGAATATGTAGCTGTACATAATATCTTTGGTAGAGAGATATACATTTTCAATGAGTTTGGAGAGCTTGTCAAAGAGTATGATTACATCGATAATTTAGTTCATGATAAACAATACCCTCTCCGAAGCGTCTTCGTTTCCGGCGATGGTAAAATTATAGTGCAAACAAAGGATGTATATCTCTTTTCATTAGAAGGGGATATGCTTTGGAAGAAAAGCTCAACCAGCCTATTAGATGTTCAATTTTCACCTGGCAAGGAAAAGATGTTGTTAGTTTCTACAGATAAAGAACGTCATAAAGCGGGGCATTCCAGGTTTAAGCTTGAGGTTTGTAATTTGCTAAATGGAGAGTGCTGTGAGACTATGGAGGATTTGCAAGAAGTGAAATTTAACAAAGAGAATATCCTTATAAAGAAAAATGACAAATATCATGAACTTCGGATTAAGTAAGTATTACAGTTATTAGTAGAGCCTGATAAAACAGACAGTAAACTATTTCAAAGGCAAAGCACCATTACCTAACTTTTGAGATAATACATCAATTCTCCCTGTCGACCAGTTTAAAGAACCTGCTTTCCTTTCTTTCAATTTCGTCTTGGTACAGGAAGGCCAGGTCCCGGTCATCGAAGGTTTTGAAGAATTCATCCCAGGAAATATCTTTTAGGTTTTCTTCTGCATATCCGGGAAAGTTGATTCGGAACAGGCCGGAACCATCTTCATTGTTTTCGGTTCCTTTTACTACTGCGGGCCTCCTTTCACACTCTTCTGCCCATGCTTTGATTTTATTATGATCAGTTGTTGTTTTTGATGCTGATATGATTTTTAATATTTTCGTTTAACTGGTGAACAGAGGCCAAATATTATTCCATGTCGCTTATTTTGTGTATTTGTAATGTTTGAAGCTTTTCGATCAGCACATTGATGCAAATTTTCCACAGAAAAATTAAGCGAAGTAACTGGTAGTTACCAGTGAACCATCTGAACTTCCCTGATTAGAGTTGACCGATGTTGACTAAAACTGTTTACTGTCCAAATTGTGTTTACCGTTGACTATTTAACGTCAAAACACCCCTATAATCCCCTCAAGGGGATAGTAGTCTCGTAGAAATATTCAAAGTTCCAATTCTCTAACATACTGTAGACCACTTCCGACGCCAGTCTTCTGACTTCACGACCTGATCATCCACCAGCAACTAGCAACCAGCAGCTAGCCATCAGCACCCAGCAATAAAAACTCCATCATACCAATTGCCTTTACAATAAACTTTTCTCTATATTTGCATGAGTTTAGGCCATGCAAAAAAAACTAATACTCGACACCCACCTACTGAATATCACAGTCAACAGGCTTTGCCAGCAGCTTATTGAAAATCATGGAAATTTTGAGGATACTGCCATTATTGGCTTGCAGCCCAAAGGCATTTACCTTGCTGAAATGATCCATGATAAGCTGGAAAAAGATACCGGTACCAAAATAGACCTAGGTTATCTGGATACCACATTCTTTAGAGATGATTTCAGGAGGAGAGATACTCCGGTCAAAGCAAACGCTACCAAAGTCCCCTTCATTATTGAAAACAAGAACGTAGTGCTTATTGATGACGTGCTTTATACCGGCAGGTCAGTGCGTGCTGCCATGGATGCGATGATCGCCTTTGGCAGGCCTAAAAAAGTTGAGCTTCTGGTACTGGTAAACCGCAAGTATTCGCGTCAGTTGCCCATTGAGCCTGACTATATAGGCAAAGATGTAAACACCATGGACTTCCAAAAAGTGTTGGTGGAGCTGGAAGCTCAGGGATTTAAGGATAATAAAATCTGGTTGATAAATAAGGAAAGCAAATAATGTCACAATTAAGTCAAAAGCACCTTCTGGGTATTAAAGACATCACTCGGAAAGATATTGAACTTATTTTTGAAACAGCCAGATCATTTAAAGAAGTTATTAACCGCCCCATCAAAAAGGTGCCTTCGCTGCGTGATATTACAATCGCCAACGTATTCTTTGAAAATTCTACACGCACCAGGCTGTCATTTGAGCTGGCAGAAAAAAGGCTTAGCGCCGATGTGATCAATTTCTCATCTTCCAGCAGTTCTGTAAAGAAAGGAGAGACTTTGCTGGATACGGTAAACAACATACTGGCTATGAAAGTGGACATGGTAGTAATGCGGCATAGCAGCCCCGGTGCACCGCACTTCCTGGCCAAGCATATTGATGCCAATATTGTCAATGCAGGGGATGGTACACATGAACACCCTACACAAGCACTGCTCGATACCTACTCCATTATGGAAAAACATGGTTCAGTTGAGGGACTCAAAGTAGCCATCATCGGTGATATTTTACATTCACGGGTAGCTATCTCTAATATATTTGCTCTTCAGAAACTTGGGGCAGAAGTGATGGTTTGCGGGCCAAATACCCTGCTCCCCAAGCACATCGGCTCATTGGGAGTAAAAGTGGAACTCGACGTAAGCAAGGCGCTGCAATGGTGTGACGTGGCCAATATACTTCGCATCCAACTTGAAAGACAGCAGATTAAATATTTTCCTTCCCTTCGTGAGTACTCCCTGTACTATGGAGTGAATAAGCGAATGCTGGATGAACTGGATAAAGAGATCACCATCATGCATCCCGGACCAATTAACCGTGGCGTTGAACTAAATAGCGATGTGGCTGATTCGGAACATTCCATCATTCTGGAGCAGGTTCAAAATGGTGTAGCTGTAAGGATGGCAGTGTTGTATCTGTTAGCCGGAGGTAAGGCTTAAATCGCGCACTTTTCACAAACTTAATAGTCAGCATTCATAAACATCCTGAAGACTTCCCGGTCCTTATACATTTCCTGGTAGCTGTTATATTCTTCCGGCAGAGGTATGATTCGTTTCCCGCTGCTGATGAAAAATTGCCTCGGCAGTGGAGCATCTTCCGAAAGTTTCTCTTCCACATCTGCGGGTATTGGCCTGTCATGCTGATCCCAAAATTCCGGGTTGTAAACAATGTCAGGGTTGATCATCTCTTTGTATACTATCATCCTTTGCTCCTCATTAAATCGGGTGACATCGCTATCCCTGAATTCACCACCTGCAATTTCTATATGCTCTTCGATAGGAGCAGGACCGCTGTTGTACTTTGTGAGTAGCCCCACATTATTGAGGTAATATTTTTCACCTACCTTAACATAGCTTAAATTGAAGTGAGCAGATACATTTTCCATAGCGGGGCAATCTTCATAAAATAAGCGCTCGGCATGCTCTTCCCGGATTTCTAATTTCAGAAGGGCGTAGTCGTCAGCCTTTATATAGGCACTACCACGATAGGTTATCTCATCAGGTTGAGCAGGCGTGAAGCTTATGATGAAAACATCTTGATTGTGATAGCTGGTCAAACTATCGATGGTGAACCTGAACTGATCCCTAAGCTTACTGAAAGGGCCGTTGTACAGGTACTCACTTTTTGCTTTTACCAATTTGTCAATTTCCAGCATGCGCGGCACCGTGTCGTTACATTCAGAGCTGAGATGATACCGCGAACGCCGAATGTTTTTCCATTGAGCCAGGTCATAGGAGAAGAGGACATTCTTACGATTGTAAGCCGGTTGATATCCTGAGATATGAAAAATCCCGTAAGCCTCGGTGTAACCGACATAGGTCTTGTTTTTCCTGATATCTTCTTTGTAGAAGGCGTACAGATAATAAGGATCCTGTCTTAAAAATGTTTTTAAACTCTTTTCTGCACTTCTTATGATTTCCTGGGGAGTTTCAGATTTGGCTTTTACCAATATTTCTTCCAGGACAGTCACCTTTGGCTTAAGTAAAATGTGGCCTTTTTCGCTTTGGGCCAATTCACCTAATGTGGATCCAAAAGGTTCGAAACCGATACTTGAAATAACAATTTTTCTGTCCAGCATGGTAGGGCTTATACTCAGCCTGAACTCGCCGTTGGCATTGGTGCTGAAACCATATTGCTGTTCGGGAAAAGAAACAGTAGCATAAGGTACCGGCTCGTTGGTCTCACTGTTTATTACTGTTCGGGTAACCTCATCGTTTTGAGCAGCAATCGGTTGTGCAATAAGAAGCACCAGAAGTACAGGAAAGTATTTGATGAGTATAAAATACTGCATGAATGCGGCTGGTTTTTAGTATCAAAAAATTAAACGGGTTTGCGCACTAACTTGTTTTAGTTGTGGTTTAAATTACATACGCATTCTTATAAAAACAGCAATTATCTTCCTAATTTTGCAAAAACCTAATATCTGTAACAATGTACTACAATTCACTTATTGAAACCATTGGGAACACTCCCCTGGTTAAGTTAAACCGTCTGGCTAAAGACATTAAGGGAACTGTGCTTGTAAAAGTGGAGTATTTCAACCCTGGAAACTCCATGAAGGACAGGATGGCCCTTAAAATGATAGAGGATGCCGAAAAAGCAGGCATATTAAAGCCCGGAGGAACCATTATCGAAGGTACTTCAGGGAATACCGGAATGGGACTGGCTTTAGTTGCCATTGCCAAGGGGTATAAGTGTATTTTTACATTGGCAGATAAACAGTCGCAGGAGAAAATTGATATTCTTCGGGCTATGGGAGCGGAGGTAATCGTTTGCCCTACTAATGTTGCTCCGGAAGATCCCCGATCCTACTACTCGGTGGCAAAAAAGCTCAATCAGGATATACCCAATTCATTTTACCCCAACCAGTACGACAATATGTCGAATACTGCGGCACATTATGAAACTACTGGCCCTGAGATATGGGATCAGACTGAAGGAAAAATCACACATTATGCCGCAGGAGTTGGTACTGGTGGCTCAATGTGCGGAACAGCAAAATATTTAAAAGAGCAAAATCCGAACGTGGTATCGGTAGGTATAGATACCTATGGTTCTGTATTTCAGAAATATAAGGAAACAGGTGTTTTTGATGAAAATGAAATATATCCTTATATGACAGAAGGAATAGGGGAGGATATACTCCCTAAAAATGTTGATTTCAGCCTTATTGATAACTTTGTTAAAGTAACAGATAAGGATGGAGCCATTATGACACGAAGACTTGCAAGAGAGGAAGGCCTTTTTGTCGGGTGGTCATGCGGGTCTGCCGTGCATGGGGCACTGGAATATGCCAGAGAAAACCTGAAAGAGGATGATATGATGGTGATCATTCTGCCTGATCATGGTACGAGGTATCTGGCTAAAGTTTATAACGATAACTGGATGAAAGATCATGGCTTCCTTGAATCGAGAGATTTTGCCACAGCCAAGGACATCATTACCAGGAAAAATGGCTCGGATAAGCTTTATACCGTAAGCAAATCAGACAAAATAGGGCAGGTAATCAAAATGTTAAACAAAGAAGGGATCGATCAGGTACCTGTCGTGGAAAATAATCACTTTGTAGGAAGTATTTCCACAGCCAAACTGTTGGAGAAGCTTATCGAAGACCCTGAGATCAGAGAAAAAGAGGTAGGGGAAGTGATGGATAACCCTATGCCTTTTGTGGCTATGGACAATACTCTGGATGTGCTCTCATCAATGATAAACAAAGATAATAAGGCTGTTCTGGTTAGAGATCAGGCACATGAAGTACACATTATTACACAACATGATCTGCTGATGGCCATGAGTAACTAACTTTTGGCATAGTACTTGTCTTAGATTTGACAAGGTTGATAACATGTTAATGTAAGTAAGTTTTGGGATAAGGCTCCGCTGAGAAGCGGAGCCTTTCTTTTTTGTTTCTGAATATGCTTTTTGAGGATACTTCCCGAAAATTCCACCTGCACCGTAGAGACCATTTTATATGCTGACTGTCAGCGGACAGACGGGAGAGGGAGAGAGTGGAATTGGTCTGTAGGTTCCGAAGTTGAGCTTTACGAAACCTTAGAGGCTTAGTAAAGCAAGGTATTAAAATTCTGTTTGATTTTGGAATGTTGATAACCTCCGCTCCTGATCACAAATATCATTATCCTCTTCGGCAGTCTTCCTTACGATAGGATCTGCCTAAGTAGATTATGCTTAATGTTCAGCCCGTCGAGAAATTGAGCCGGATATTTCGCAGGCTGCTTATGACGCATGCAATTTAGGTCTCATTCGTATTTTGAGTTTTCAGAATAGATATTTTGATTACAAGAAAGTGAGGGTGAGCAGGTCTGAGGCTATTATTAACCTATTTAAGTAGCAAAAATAATAAAAAGGCTGCTCTCAGTTCCCGGTGCAAAAATTGAGAAGGTATATTTCGACACTGAGAACCGGCTACAGCCTTTTATCTATGGATTACTCTGATCTATGACCACGTCAGCGCCTGACGGCACCGGCCAATAACGAGATAACAAACAATACCAGGAATATGAAAAATAAAATTTTAGCTATCCCTGCTGCTCCTGCTGCTATTCCTCCAAATCCAAAGAGAGCAGCAATCAAAGCAATTATTAAGAATATTACTGTCCATCTAAGCATAATTGAAATTTTGGTTGGTTATGTGGTATATATGGAAAATATTAAGCCAATTCATTGCTTTTTTATTTAAGTATCTGATTGTCAAAACTTTAATAAATTTCTTTTGTTGATTAAAGAAGTCTTGTTGGTTGCCGGTTGAGGATAAGTAAGAATAAATTGGGTAATCAAATACTCAAAAAATTACATTCTCATAAATAGACCGGTTGTTTTAATATTTTTGTATTTTGACTTTAATCATGGTAAAGACTATAAAACACTGCTTATTAGTAAGCTTTCTGTTATCACTTTGCTCTCTTGTTTATTCTCAGAGGGTGAAAATCGATAGTCTTTCCCAGGTGTTGAGTAGTGTTGCAACGGATACTGCCAGGATCGATGTTCTGAATGAGTTGGCATTTGCTTACCTTCATGTTAACCCTGTTGCCTCACGTGACGATGTAGATATTGCATACGAAACAGCTCAAAGACTTACCTATGAAGAAGGGCAGGCGAAATCTCTCAATGTATACGGAGGCCTCGAATGGGCTCTGGGAAATTATAATAAGTCGCTTGAGTATTATCTTCAGGCCCTTCAGATTTATCAGGCTTTAAACGAGGAGTTACTCGCAGCTCAGGTCACTAATAACATAGGTGAGATATATAAAAAGCTTGGAGAAGTTGATAGATCCCTTACTTACTTGCTAAGAGCTATTAAATTGCTGGAAAAATACGGACACCCTGCGTTGGGCTATGTTAACCTGGGCGAGGCGTATCTGATGCTTGACGATTCTGATTCGGCATTATATTATTTTCAAAGGGCCTTGGAAAGCAATAAGGTCGAAAAAAATGTACAATATGAGGCATATGCTTATCACGGTTTGGCTGAGGCTGAATTTGCGCGCAATCATTACGATGCTTCCCTAAACTATGCGAATAAAGCACTCGGGCTTAGAGTTAGTAACAGGGATCATCGTGGGGCCAGCTATACCTATCTGCTTTTGGGTAGAATTTATAATAAACTTAACCAATATGACAGCTCGCTGTACTTTCACAACAGGGCTCTGGCTGAAGCTGGCTCAATTGGAGCGCTGGACATCGAAATGAATGTACTTGAAAGTAAGGCCAGGGCTTTTGCTGCCGGCAATCGGTTCGATAGTGCATATTTAAGCCATATCAAGCATACAAGGATTAAGGATGAGTTATTTACAGAAGAGAAGTCTAATCAGATAGCCCGGATGCAGACCGCCTTTGAAACGGAGTTGTTAAAAAAAGAAAAGGAAGCTGCCGAAATCATGCTTAAACAGCGTAATACAGTTATCATAGCTGTAGTTATGATGTTTATACTGGCCATTGCTGTTGCCTCGGCTTTTTATAAACAACGGAAAATCCAGCAAAACGTAAATCGCCTGCTGGAGTCTAAAAATGAGCAGATTCAGGCTCAGTCCGAGGAAATACAAACCCAGTCGGAGGAGGTCAGGAAGCTCAATCAAAACCTTGAAAAATTAAACCAGGATCTTGAAAATAAGATCAGAGCAAGAACCCAGATACTAAAGGACCAGAACAAACTCCTGGCGGCCTACGCTCATAGCAACGCACACGAGCTAAGGGCGCCCGTAGCCAGTGTTATGGGCCTCGTTAACCTGCTTGAGAAGTCAAACCTCAAAGAAGGTGAACGGGAAATTGTAGATCACCTGATGAAATCAACAGAAGAACTTGATGCAGTGATCAGGGAAATCCGTGAGCGGCTGGAAAGCAATAATGATAGCCTTCTGGACGACTAAGCCTCTCGCTGTTTTCAGATCAAAACCAGTCGTTTTTTAGGTATAGGCTCCATTAGTTCCGGAGGAGGTCCGAAGTGGCGGTTAACAAAGCCATCAAGTTCGTCCAATGTCTTTTCTGACAGCAGGTTGGCAATTTCATCCAGAGCCTGGCCACTGATGAGATAAGGCATCTGTACCATTTGCAAATGTTTGCCATTGCAGTGGGCGTAGATCTGAAATTCGCTGAGTTCAGTTTTGGCAGACCCCTTCACCATACATTCACTTATCCATGCACCGGGATCATCAGGGTTTGCCTGCATCGTATCCATCCGCTGGCCAACGTCTACATTTTCTGCGAAATACTTTTCAATACTTTTCATCGATTCTTTTGAGATACGCTTGCGCATTTTTTCAGCACAGGCAGAGCATATAGCATATTCAAATATTACATCAAACGCCTTGTAGCCAGGGTATTTCTTTATGGCTTTTTCTATGAAATACTCGGTGCCTTCATCCAAAAGAAATTTATCACATTCTATGCACCTTTCAAAAAGCCCCTGCTTCGAAAAGGAGTGAAAATCTTTTGGTATTTCAATTTTAGGTGGGGTGGTGTTTTCCTCTTTCACGATGCTTTTACTTTCAACTAACTATGTAAAATTAAAGTATTTAAAAGTTTATCAACAAACATTGGTAACCTTATTTAGCAGATGCTGTCTTTAATTCTGAAAATATACCGGATTATCTCATAACACGGTTTAAATCTGACCACTAAAAATTAAAAACATGAATTTAAGTCTGAAGTTAGTAACTGCTATAATGTCTGGGATAATAACACTCGGCATGTCCGGATGTTATGTTGATTTTAACGATGATGGCTTTTGCGAAAGGGGACGCGGAAGTATAAGAACGACCACCCGGGATTTACCCTCATTCACTGGTATTAGCAATTCGATGAACGCTGATATTTATATCAGGAAGGGCAATAATTTTGAAGTTTCCGTACAGTCAAACCATAATATTGTTAATGATATTTTAACAGATGTAAGTGGTGAGCAACTTTATATAGAAACAAGAAAGTGCCTTAAGGATCATAATACCACCATTACAGTTACCACTCCCAGTTTACGATCCATTGCCAACTTTGGCTCGGGTAGCATACACAGTGCTGATATTTGGGTGACCAACAACATGAAGTTGTCAATTTCAGGTTCCGGTGAGGTTGAAATGCCTGTTGATTGCGACGATCTGGACGTTACATTAACCGGATCAGGAAGGTTTGAGCTTTCCGGGTATACAGAGCACCTCCGGTCGGTGATTTCAGGATCGGGAAATGTCAATGCTTTTGCGCTCCATACAAGCACCTGCAATGTGACAATCTCAGGGTCAGGGGATAGTTTTCTCCATGTAGACGAAACCCTCACGGGCACCATCTCAGGAAGTGGCAATGTATATTATCGCGGGTTTCCTGCTATCGATGTGGCAGTTTCAGGAAGTGGCCGGGTCATAAATCGAAATTAACCTTTCTAAGCCAGTTTATCAGTGCCGTCTTTTCTTCGGCTGTTAAGCTGGCTTTCCAATGTGCCAGTGTATAACTGGGCAGTGGCATTTCACCTTCTTCTACTTCTTCTATCATATCCTCCAGTTTATGCTTCTTGCGTTTCAGTGGCTGTTCACCCCAGGTTGAATAGTTAAGGTGCTCACGACCTCTCTCAATATGGCCTGCCACCCACCAGGAAACCGGTGCTATTTCCGAATACCAAGGATAAACCGTTTGGTTGGAATGACAGTCATAGCATGCCTTTACAAGAATATGAGCCACAGCTTCCGGGGGTTCCTCAATCGCAATAAAGTCGTTGGCTTTTTTGTATTCGGGTACAGACCTATCTATCCTGAAAAATTGGATAATAATAAAAATTGCCAAAAGAATCAGGAAAAAATACTTCATGTCTCAATTTTTTTTCTTAGGTCTGATTTGGCGAAATGCCTCGGAATATGATTTAAAAATAGCAATAATTTGCACATACTTTACTGATAGTGCTTTAGATTTATTTTTTGTGAATATAATAACCTCAATCGTTGGTTTTTTATAGCTCTGATTAGATTTTATAGAGTTGGCTCTACAAAATCTACAAGAAATTTTAGGCCGGAAACGTAAATATCTGCCGTATTGCTGTATTCGTGCTGGCAATTATTCGGCCGTCAAAAAAATGTTAACCAGAATTGATTCTCTTTGTTAAGACATTGTAATGTTTTAATTTTCCCTGAGTATTTAAATTTATTAAAGTATTTCAATGAGTATCCAATTAAAGGAGATTAAAAAATTAATGGTGGCCAATCGAGGAGAGATTGCCATCAGAATTTTAAGAGCAACTACAGAACTTAAGATCAGGACAGTTACAGTTTATACCTACGAAGACAGGTATTCCCTGCACAGGTACAAGGCTGATGAGGCCTACCAGATAGGAGCCGATAACGATCCTTTAAAACCTTATTTGGACATTGAAGAACTTATTGCTGTTGCCAAGCGCAACGGAGTAGATGCCATACATCCCGGTTATGGATTCCTTTCGGAGAATGTACGATTTGCCAGCAGGTGCAGAGAGGAGGGTATAATATTCATAGGGCCGGAGCCGGAAGTGATGAACCAGCTCGGGGATAAGGTAGAAGCTAAGAAAATTGCCATCAAGGCCAAAGTACCTGTTATTGAAGATAGCCAGGAGGATCTGACTTCTACTGAGCTTGCTTTAAAAGAAGCCAACAGGATAGGCTTCCCCGTTATGGTAAAGGCCGCAGCCGGAGGTGGAGGCAGAGGTATGCGTGTCGTTAGAAGTGCTGACGAGCTAAGTAAAGCATTTGAAGAGGCAAAAAAAGAGGCCGAAAAAGCATTTGGTGATGATACCATATTCCTTGAAAAATATATAGATAATCCCAAACATATAGAAGTGCAGATCATGGGTGATAACTATGGAAACATAGTTCATCTTTATGAGAGGGATTGCTCCGTACAACGAAGATTCCAGAAAGTGGTTGAGATTGCACCGAGTGTTACGCTTAGCCAGGAAACGAGGACCAAGTTATATGACTATGCTCTTTCCATAGCCCACCATGTTAACTATAATAACGTGGGTACGGTTGAATTTCTGGTTGACGCCCAGGAAAATATTTATTTTATAGAAGTAAACCCGAGGATCCAGGTAGAGCATACCATTACTGAAGAGATAACCGGTATTGACATAGTACGTTCGCAAATATTGATTGCAAAGGGCTATGATCTGGCTGACCCTCGTATTTTTATAAAGAGCCAGGAAGATGTGAAATGTAACGGTTTTGCTATTCAATGTCGGGTTACAACAGAAGACCCGACCAACAATTTCAAGCCTGACTATGGCACTATAATCGCCTATAGAAGTGCTAATGGTTTCGGTATCAGGCTTGATGCCGGTAACTGTTATGCCGGTGTTACCATATCTCCGTTTTTCGATTCGTTACTGGTAAAAGTATCTTCGTGGGGCCGTACCCTTAAAGGAGCTTCCGAGCGTCTGGAGCGGGCTTTGAGTGAGTTTAGGGTCAGGGGTGTTAAAACTAACATCGGTTTTCTTCAAAATGTAATTTCAAATTCAACCTTTTACTCAGGCGAGGCTACTGTTAACTTTATTGCCGATCATCCTGAGCTTTTTGATGTTCCCAGAAGGTTAAACAGAGGTACCAAATTGCTTAACTATCTTGGCAACCTGGCGGTTAATGGCAATCCTGATGTTAAGAGTATGGATACATCAAAGGTGTTCCGTGAACCAAAAATACCTCAGTTTGATCGTCTTGGAGGTTATCCTGAAGGCACAAAAGATAAGCTGACGGCGCTGGGAAGGGAAGGTTTTGCCGAATGGCTTCGCAATGAAAAGAAAATCCACTTTACGGATACTACCTTTCGGGATGCACATCAGTCCCTGTTGGCCACAAGGGTGAGGACCCTGGACATGCTGCGCGTAGCAGAAGGGTTTGCCAAGAATCATCCTGACATTTTCTCTATGGAAGTGTGGGGAGGGGCTACCTTTGACGTTTGTATGAGGTTTCTTCATGAAAACCCATGGGACAGGCTAAAACTTTTACGAAAAGCGATGCCTAATATCCTTTTGCAAATGTTGCTGAGAGGTTCAAACGGGGTAGGATACAAGGCATATCCTGATAATCTCATCGAGAAATTTATAGAAAAATCTGCCGAAACGGGTATAGATATATTCAGAATATTTGATTCGTTGAACTGGGTGGAGGCCATGAAGGTGAGTATAAGAACAGTTCGTGAGCGTACTAACTCGTTGGCAGAAGCTTGCATCTGCTATACAGGAGACCTTTATAACGAAAATACCAAGTATAACTTACAGTACTATCTCGACCTTGCCAGGCAACTGGAAGATGAAGGTGCCCACATTTTGGCTATCAAAGATATGGCAGGCCTGCTGAAGCCGAGAAGTGCACGATTGCTGATTACAGAACTTAAGAAAGCCACAGACCTTCCTATACACCTGCATACCCATGATACCTCAAGTATTCAGTGTGCTACATACTTCGAGGCTATCAATGCCGGGGTTGATGTGGTTGATGTGGCTATCAGCTCTATGTCAGGACTTACCTCGCAGCCTAACTTTAACTCTATTGTGGCCGGACTGGAAGGGCACGAGCGCGAACCTGGGTTTGACCTGAAGTCACTGAATAAGTACGCAAACTATTGGGAGGATGTAAGAGAATTTTATTATCCGTTTGAATCCGAGCTTAAAGCCGGTACGGCAGAAGTTTACGAGCATGAGATCCCCGGAGGTCAGTATTCCAACCTTAGACCACAGGCCAGAGGCTTGGGGTTGGAGGATAAGTTTTCAAAAATAAAGGAAAATTATGCTGCGGTAAATGATCTTTTTGGCGATCTTGTAAAGGTTACACCATCCTCAAAAGTAGTGGGGGATATGGCCATGTTTATGACATCCAATAACCTTACTCCCGAGGATATTATGACTAAAGGGCATACGCTATCGTTTCCTGAGTCGGTGGTAAGCTTGTTTAAGGGTGAGTTGGGGCAGCCTCCGGGCGGGTTCCCGAAAGAGTTGTCGGATATTATTTTAAGAGGGGAAAAGCCCTTTACCGACAGGCCTAATGCTCACCTGGAACCGGTAGATTTTGATAAGGAGTTTAAAGAATTTCAAAAGGAATTTGACCCTTACTGTGATGAACTGGACTTCCTATCGTATAAGCTATACCCCAAAGTATTTAAAGGCTTATACGATCATTGGCAGAGCTATGGAGAGGTATGGAGATTACCTACGTTGTCATTCTTCTACGGACTTAAGAATGATGAAGAGATTTTTGTGGAAATAGGCAAAGGTAAGGCTATCATCATCAAAAAGCTTTATAAATCTGTTCCTGATGAGAATGGTATTTGCAAAGTTTATTTTGAAATGAACGGTCAGACCCGAGTATTGGAAGTTAAGGATAAAGGCTTTAAGTCCGACAAGGTGGCCTACGCTAAAGCTTCAGGTGAAAAGCAGATTGGTGCGCCATTAATGGGCAAAATAGCTGAGGTGAAAGTTAAGGAAGGTGAAGAGGTAAAGGAAAATGCCCCGCTTTTTGTTATCGAGGCCATGAAAATGGAGACTTCAATAAGCGCACCGTTTGAAGGTAAGATTAAGAAAATCCATATCCCTGCCGGTGAAATGGTCGAGCAGGATGATATGATAATAGAGATGGAGTAACGGAATTTTTTGTTTCTGTTACTCATAAACAATATTAGTAACATGGAAACAATAATACATAAAGCCGAAACCAGGGGAAAAGCCAATCACGGTTGGCTGGATACCCGCCACACCTTCAGTTTTGGAAGTTACAACGACCCTGCCAGAACAAGATTTGGGGCACTTCGTGTGTTAAATGATGATGTAGTATCGGCAGGCGCTGGTTTTGGGATACATCCTCACAATAACATGGAGATTGTTTCCATACTTCTTTCAGGAAGCCTGGAGCACCGCGACAGCATGGGTAATACTACACGGGTAATCCGTGCCAATGAAGTACAGCTTATGTCAGCGGGCAACGGAGTACTTCACTCCGAATACAACCATAGTCAGGAGGAAACCGTTGATTTTCTGCAAATATGGGTATTGCCTAAAGTGAAAGATGTAAAGCCCCGATATCAGCAGAAGCTTTTTGATCCGGCCGAACGTGTTAATAGAATCCAGACAATTATCAGCCCTGATAAGGGGAGTACACTCCAGATAAATCAGGATGCTTACTTTTCCCTTGGAAATTTAGAAACCGGTTATGAAGCAAAGTATAAATTGCATTCCAATAAAAATGGCGTATATATATTTGTAATTGAAGGTGAAGTGGATGTGGCAGGAGAACCGCTACAGCGCAGGGATGGCATAGGCATTTGGGAAATAAATGAGGTGTCCATAAGGGCAATGGACAATGCGGAGCTACTTCTGATTGAGGTGCCTATGGTGATTGAAGCCCACTTGTGAGGGCTATCGGTTTTCTGATTCTCTTTCCACAATGGCTTTCATTTCATTGAAAACCTTCTCCTTTAAAAAAGGGAGTTCTGATAAGGAATATTCGCTGGTATCTACTTCTTCCCCAAAGATCACCTTTATTTTTCCAGGTTTAATATTCAAAGTATTCGGAGGCATAAGCCTGCCCGCGTTGGTGATTACAATGGGCATGATCGGAGCACCCGCTTCAACGGCTATTCTAAAAGCGCCATCATAAAAAGGTTGTAAAGGCTGGTCTGTCCTGTTTTGTGTTCCCTCCGGAAATATTAGAATGGATATGCCCTCTCCCAAAACCTGTTTTAATTTCTTTACACTTTTCTTCCGGCTTTCTGTATTGGATCTGTCCACTATAACGGCAGCTACACGTACGATGAGTCCAAAAACTGGTATTTTAAGCAGTTCTCTTTTAGCCAGAGGGCGAAACTGCGTAGGTACTCCCAGGCAAAGGCCGGGTACATCCAAAAAGGAAGTGTGATTTGAGGTATAAATGTAAGACTTCTTTCGGTCAACATTTTTTGAGTTCACTACTTCATATTTAATAAAGTTGAGTTTACTGAAAATCCATGACCATGCCCTCAAACCAAAATAAGTTATGTTTCCATACTTTTCACCTAAAAGAATAGGAAAAATAATAATTGGCAGGAGTATGAGCATAAAAGAGGTGAAAACCAGTAATACCCAACCTACGTATATTTTTGATGCTATTTGCTTAAGTACCTTCATAAGGGGCGCCAAATTACAAAAAGCTTTTTAATTATAATTAATGAATATCTTTTTCTATCTTTTAATATAATTTTTCTGAAATGAGAAACGTCTACATTGTAGTTTTATGTATAACCTTCATGACCGGTACCTCTGAAGGTTTCGCGCAAATAGGTAAGCTTTTAAAAGACAAGGCCAGGAACTTAACCTCGGGAGATGGATTTGATAAATTAAAGGATGTGGCCTCGCAGAAGCTGGATGAAGCCCGGAGTAATTTTGATTCTACCAGTTTTAGCTATGCTATTTCACTCAATGATAATTCAGGTCTGTACGATGTGAAGGAAAAAGGAGAGGTCTTTTTAAAAGCCTATACGAATCTGGGCAAAAATGAAACTGAAAAAGATGAGCACGAAAAAGCACGTGATTTATTAGACAAAGGGGAGGGGCTCTATGCCAGTGGCTATTATGCTATGGCAGAAAAAGTTTTGCTGGCTTCCAAAGTCAAATATGAAGCCAATGAGCTTAAAAGTGATATCAATTATCCCAAGGTACTCTCTACCCTGGGACTCTTATATAGTACAATGGGGCGCTATACAACAGCCGAAGAGTATATTTTAGAAGCCCTGGAATTAAGAAAAGGAAGTAAAAGTGGCCACGGAGCATCGTTAAACAACCTGGCCGTCCTTTATAAGGAAACAGGAAAATATAACGAATCGGAAAAACTCATTAAAGATGCCTCAGAGGAGTTGAAAATAGCTCACGGCAGGGAAAGCATGCCATATGCCATTACGCTGAATAACGAAGCCATGCTCTACCAGGCCATCGGCAGGTACGATCAGGCTGATGTAATACTCCAGCAAGCAATAGATATATCAGCGAATTTGCAAAATGAAAAATCGGGTAACCATCAAAAATTCCTAACAAATCAGGCCCTGCTTTATCAGGAAATGGGTAAGTATGAAGATGCTGAGAGTTCTTTCAAGGCGCTTATTAAGTTAAAAGAAAGGCGGTTTGGTAAAAAGCACCCCGATTACGCACATATGTTGAATAACCTTGCAGCCCTCTATATGCAGATGGGCAAATATGATGAGGTGGAGCCCCTGCTGAAGGAAGCTATTGAAATATACGAAAGAAAATTTGGTAAGGAGCACAGGCTTTATGCCGGTGCGATCAGTGACCTGGGAAATTTTTATCGTTTCAAGAAAGACTACGAAGCTTCAAAACCCTTACTGACCGAAACTCTATTCATACGTGAGAAAATACTGGGGGATAAACATCCGCAATATGTACAGTCGAAGGAAAATCTTGCTATTCTTTATTGGAAAATGGGTGACCGGGGAGAAGCGGAGAAGTTGTACGTTGCTTCGCTGGATCAGTCACTGACTTTTATCAACCAGTACTTTCCGCCCATGAGTGAGGCGGAGAAGACAAAGTACTGGGATAAACTCCGTCCCAGGTTTGAGAGGTTCTATTCTTTTGTAGCTGAGGCCCCTGATGACGAGGGTGTATTGCTTCTGCGTGCATACAATTATAACGTAGCTACAAAAGGTTTGCTGCTTAAATCAACCAATAAAATAAAGCAGAAAATACTCAGTGGCAGTGATGAGGAACTAAAGAAGTTGTACCTGGATTGGCTGGATCAGAAGGAAACACTGGCCAGGTTATATTCTTATTCGCGGGAAGAACTGCAAGAGCAGAATATCAACAGGGATTCGATTGAGAAAGTGGTAAATAACAATGAAAAGCTGCTGTCGCAGAAGTCAGAAGTGTTTTCAGGAGAGTATGCTGCAAACTCCGTGGAGTTTAAGGATGTACAGCAAAAATTGAAACCGGGAGAAGCAGCGCTTGAGTTTATCAGGTTCAGGGGGTTTGATAACACCTTTACTGATGAAGTCAAGTACCTTGTTTTTGCAGTTACCAAAGAAGATGCAGTACCCCAAAAAGTGCTGTTGGAAAATGGAGGCCAGCTTGAAGGGCGCTACTTTAAATATTATAATAATGCCATTCACCAAAAGCTGGTAGATGAATATTCCTATAACCAGTATTGGACTCCGGTTGAGCCTTTGGTGAAAGGAGTTAAGCAAGTTTACCTGTCGCCTGATGGTATTTACAATCAGTTAAGTCTCAATACGCTGCGAAAACCTTCCGGAGACTATTTAATGAACGACCACGATTTTCACCTCATTGGCAGCACCAGGATGCTTGTTGAGCGTAAACCAAATAACTCTACGGCCAGATCGGCCTGCCTTGTAGGAAATCCGCAGTATGGAGGTGATATAACACCATTGCCGGGAACCAAAGCAGAGGTAGCCAGTATCAGTAAAATGCTGGCGGGCAAAAGCTATAAAGTAACAACCTTAAGTGATACGAAAGCCACGGAAACTAACTTCAAGGCCATAAAAGATGCCAAAATACTTCATGTCGCTACACACGGTTATTTTTTGGAAGACCACCAGCTTAAGGGAAGCAAGGTTTTCGGAATTAGTACAGAAAGTGCCAGGGACAATCCTTTACTCCGGGCAGGTCTGCTTCTGACCAATGCCGGAAATGTGGTGAGCGGAGAAGCAAATGAAAGCCTTGAAAGCAAGGATAACGGAATACTTACTGCATATGAGGCGATGAATATGTCTTTGGATAAAACAGACCTTGTGGTACTGAGTGCCTGCGAAACAGCCGTAGGTGACGTTAAGGCCGGTGAAGGTGTATACGGCTTGCAAAGGGCATTCCTTGTTGCAGGTGCTAACGCTATCATTATGAGTCTTTGGAAAGTAGATGATAATGCTACTCAGGAGCTAATGACAAAATTCTACAACATCTGGCTTAAAACTGGCAACAAGCAGCAGGCCTTTAAAACTGCCCAGATTGAGTTGAAGAACAAATACAAAGAACCTTATTACTGGGGAGGATTTATTTTAATTGGAAGCTGATTATTTGGCTAAGTGGATATGGGTGAGTAAATTTAAGGTAATCAAATAAAAAATGTATAACCTCTTTGCTTGCATGAGGCTGCTCTGAAAGGCAGCCTCATTTTATTATCACCTGTTGAAGTCTCGGTTTTTAACCCACCACAGTTTCATAATTATTCAAAAGTTCACCTTCCTGCACATCAGGGTAAATTTCATTGTACTTCATTACGTTATTCATGGCCACCCGCCTGTTGATGTGTTCACGTTTTAAGCCGGATGGCGAATTTACTCCTGTGGCAGCCATTAATTCAGTAAAACTTTTTACAGTCTCATGGTGAAAATTGGCCACCCGTTGTGCTTTATCCTTTACTACCAACCCCTTCATTAAGGTTTTACTCTGTGTTGCTACCCCGGCGGGACATGTGTTGGTGTTACATTGCAATGCCTGTATACAGCCTGTGGCCATCATCATGGCCCGTGCACTGTTGACCATATCAGCTCCTATGGCAATTAACCTGGCGATGTGAAATCCACTGAATACTTTTCCTGATGCTATAACCTTGATATCCTTTTTCAGGTCATAGCCATTCAGCGTATCAATGACAAAAATTAGAGCATCTCTTAACGGCATTCCAAGGGAATTTGAAAATTCTATAGGAGCGGCTCCTGTTCCTCCTTCACCGCCATCTATAGTAATAAAGTCGGGCTTAATGTCTGTAGTGATCATGGCTTTACAGATATTGTCGAATTCTGATTTTTTACCAATACACAATTTGAATCCAACCGGCTTGCCTCCTGATAACTCTCTCAGTTGTTTTATAAAATACAATAGCCCATAAGCATCTTTAAAGGCAGTATGCCCGGGAGGGGAGTGGACATCGGTATGCGGCTCTACCAGGCGGATGGCGGCAATCTCCGGGGTATTTTTAACAGCCGGTAATATTCCACCGTGCCCGGGCTTGGCACCTTGTGAGATTTTTATTTCTATCATTTTTACATTATCAAGTGTTGCAGTAAGCTTGAACTTGTCCGGGCAAAATGTGCCTTCTTTGGTTCGGCATCCAAAGTAACCCGTCCCGATCTGCCATATCAGATCACCACCTGGCTGGGAGTGATAGGGGCTAACCCCTCCTTCGCCTGTATTGTGTGCAAAATTTCCTATTCTGGCTCCGGTATTCATCGCCAATACGGCATTTTGGCTTAGCGCTCCGAAGCTCATAGCAGAAATGTTTAATATACTGGCAGAATATGGCTTCGTACAGTCCTTTCCCCCGACCAAAACCCGGGGCTCATGATCCAGATCGGCATGATTGATGGCGTATATCGAATGATCCATCCATTCGTAACCCACCCTGTATACGTCCATTTGAGTGCCGAACGGCGTGGTGTCAGTTACTTTCTTTGCACGCGTATAAACCAGAGAGCGAAATAACCTGTTCACCGGGCGGCCTTCGGTATCCGTTTCAACAAAATACTGCATTATTTCCGGCCGGAACCTTTCAAGGATATACCTAAAGTTCCCTACAACCGGGAAGTTTCTTTTTATAGCATGCTTTTTTTGGAAGATGTCGCTTATCCCTATTAAAACAATGGGACAGACTGGAAGTAGAAACCACAAAACCGGAGGCCAAATAAAGTAGATTGCCGCTATCCACCCCAATATTAAAATAGTTGATGTTATGAAAATCTGTCTGGCTTTCATTGAAATTTAAATTATATGTGTTTTATATGTTTATTGTTTAGGACCGTAGCTCAAAAATTGAAATGAAGCAGATAGATAGAAGTTATAGTGCTATAGTAATGCACTAAGACTTAATAATGATACCCGGCAATTCGAGACAGAACGTAGCAATTGTACGGACTGACCGTTTCAACGCTTTTCTGGCAATCCGGCATTTAAAATCAGCATAGAAACTAACAGATAGTCATATTCTGCCGATACATCATTAAATTCATAAATTGAGTTCCTAGGGGCGTCAGGAAGTGATTAGAAAACACAAAAGTCATTCATCCTCTTCAACAGCCTCAAAGTCTTTAAGGCATTGATTCACAGCAACAGCAATTTCATACTCTGAAGCACGTCCTATAAATGAATCTTCCAATTTACAGAAGTTCATGAATTCATCTACCTTGTCTTCAGGCAGGCCGGTAAGTTCTATCACCACACCCTCGTTATATTTTGCCTTGATCAGGTTCTGGAAACTTTCCTGTTGCTGATATTCGGCAAGTTTTTTCTGCTCTTTAACCTCCCTGCTGAGCTTACCGTGCAGCAAAGATATCGGATTCAACAGGTTGGGTTTTACTTCTTTAGTCGGGCCATAATAAAAACCTGGCAGTTGTATTCCTTTTCTTTCAGATTCTATTGGCACATCCATAGCGATCATAGCTCTTTTGAGCGCCTCTTCATCTTTGTAGGCAAAAACCTTAACAGGCTGAAGTTCCATAGTAGAAGTATTTAACTCAATCGTGACATTGATTCTGTCCGAAGAAACCTGATCTTTTAAAGTAAACATATAAGGTTCGAAACCTATTGCAGAAAACTGAACTGTATCGGTCTTAGACATTTTGATCCAAAACCTGCCTTCAGTATTACTTACGGTACCTTTGCCAAGGCCCCGGTTAACAATGTGTACATACGGGACAGGCTCCTTAGTATCTGCCTCTATGATTGTTCCTGTTATTTCTATGTTTTTTTCCTGCCCAAATACGACAACCGATGAGCATAAAATAATAAGAGCAGTAAAAAATAATTTATTGGCCATAATTGAAAATACGCAAAGTTAACGTAAAGGATTCCAATAATATTACATCTTTTACCCGAATCTCGGGCAGATGGGTTTATATGAAATTGTAAATTTCTATATTTACCTCATAAAATCCATCCATAATGAAGAAAATACAATTACTAATTTTTTTATTGGTCTATAGTTTAATTGGTTTTAGCCAGGAGTATAATGAACGCTACGAACTGGTGAATTTGGGAAGGAAAGTGAATACAGGCTATCATGAGGGTGCACCCGTGATCTCAGCAGATGGAAAGACACTGTACTTTTTCGTGCACAACCACCCTGATAACACGTATGGGAAAGAAGGTAGCCAGGATATATGGTACTCTGAGTTGGGGCCAGATGGTGAGTGGGGAGAAGCAAAGCATATGGATAAGCCGCTTAATCAGCACCATTCAAATCAGGTGTTTACAGTAATGCCTGATGGCAATACACTTTTTATCAGGGGAGGCTCGTCTCGTAATTCCAAGGGCTTTTCTTTTACCCGTATGAGTGGCGGGGAGTGGGGTAAGCCGGAAGAGATCAAAGTAGAGGACTTTAAAAATATGAATAAAGGAAAGTTTTACGGTGCCACTATGTCTTCTGACGGAAAATACATGGTCCTGTATTTGAGTGAAAAAGAAAACAGCACTTTTAGTGACCTTTATTTCAGTAAATCCCTCGGCAACGGCGATTGGTCGCGACCCGTAATGCTACCTAAAAATATCAATACCTCCAGGGATGAGTTTGCTCCTTACCTGGCGCCTGATAATAAGACTATGTACTACTCCAGCACCCGGAAAGATATGGGGATAGGTAATGCCGATATCTACAAAACAGTGCGGCTTGACGATACCTGGCTGAAGTGGTCTGACCCCGTTAATGTAGGCCGGCCATTGAATACCCGTGCCTTTGATTCTTATATGTCAATTGACAACTCAGGAAATGTATTTACAGCTCAGTCCGGTAACACTATCGATGGTGGTAACCTTGATATTTTCGGGCTTAAAGAGAAAGACATAAAAATTCGCTTGAGAGGAATTATACTTGATGAAAAAAGCAGGTCAGGAGTTATAGCCTCCCTTGCCATTGGACGTGGCAGTGAAACGGATACACTCATCTCAAGCTCGGGAGATGGAAGCTACCAGACCCAGTTGACAGGCGAAGGCAACTACCACATCAGAGTAAGTGCTGATGGCTACTATCCCGATGAGGCTCAACTGTCAATAAAAGATGTTTTTAGGGACACTACTGTAATACAGGATTTCATGCTCAAACCTGTAAAACGTAATGCTCTGCTGACCGGTACAGTGTACAATGCAAAAACAGAGGAACCACTGGCTGCCAGGGTAGTTGTGTCACACAAGAGAGATAAAAAAGCCGGCTTTAAAGTGGATACACCTAAAGGCTACTTTGAAAAAGAACTGGAGAAAAAAGGCTGGTATATTATTACAGCCTCTTCTGAGGGTTTTCTCAATGCCACGGATAGCGTTAACAACATTGATGATGGCAGCCTCCTGAATAAAGACCTTTACCTGACGCCAATAGAGGTAGGCACTACAGTAAGGTTAAATAACATATTTTTTGATTTTGATAAAACCACACTGAAATCAGAATCGTATGTGGAACTGGATAAAGTTGTGGATTTCCTGAATAACAATTCATCAGTAGAAATTGAGATTGCCGGGCATACAGATAGTAAAGGATCCGACGACTATAACCTGAATCTGTCTCAGGGCCGGGCGCAGGCAGTGGTTGACTACCTGATTGGTCAGGGCATCGACGAATACCGCCTTGTGGCGAAAGGCTACGGAGAAACCGTACCACTCGAAACCAATGATACAGATGAAGGCCGTGCAATTAACCGTCGGGTGGAGTTCACTGTATTGAAAAAATAACCAACTGAATGGAGCAAAGACTTTCTATTATTACCCTGGGGGTAAAAGAACTTGACAAATCAGAACAATTCTATACTAAGAAATTTGGATGGAGCAAAACCGAAGAAAGTAACGAGAGCATAATTTTTATGCAGCTCAACGGGATAAAGCTTGCTTTATATGCCAATGCAGCACTGGCTGAAGATGCCAATGTCGAACACCAGGAAACCGGCAACGCATCATATAAAGGCTTTACACTGGCTTTCTGCACCCGCTCTGAGCAAGAGGTGGATGAGCTGTTCGAAGACTTTAAGAAACAAAATGTCAAAATAGTTAAAGAACCGGAAAAGGTCTTCTGGGGTGGCTACAGCGGATACATCGCAGACCCCGACGGCAATTTGTGGGAGATCGCTTTTAACCCTTATCTGCAGATGGATGAGGTAGGGAATATTAAGTAATTTTTTGAATGTCTAATCTAATACAGATCCGGTAATTCGAAATTGTCGGATCTGTATTTATACGATGGTTATGAAGACAGAAGCCATATCAAAGAATAACCTCGAGCCCCTCACCCAACTGGTTTTGAAACTATGGACGGAGTGCAACTATCAGGAGGAATTTGACAACTGTCAACAGATACTGTACTCCGATGACCAGACGGCTTTTCTGGTAAAGGATGGAGAGGCCGATTATGTGGCCTTTATAATGCTTTCGGTAAGGAAGGACTATGTGGAAGGTACCGAATCATCCCCAGTCGGCTATGTTGAGGGTATCTATGTAAGGCCTGAATACCGGAGATCAGGTATAGCAAAGGGATTGATGGAAACAGGGAAAACATGGTGTAAAAACAAAGACTGCAAGGAAATGGCCTCAGATGCCGAGTTGCATAATATTACCAGCCAGAAATTTCACGAATATTGCGGGTATAGCGAAACCAATCGTATTGTTTGCTACGTCACAAAGATAAATTAGCCATCACTGGTCCACATACTCCTGCTTTTTTACCAAAGCAAAAAAATCATTGTCAATAGGCAGGTAGCCATACTCATAGCAGAAGTAGTAAATGGCGCCTGCTTTTGTAGTATAGGTATTGGTAAAATAATTGAAGTCAAACCCTTTTTCAAAAAGCTTGCTGCGGTGGGTTTTTGATTTACCGTTAGGGTTCAGATCCATCATGATCCGACGGTTCTTACGAAGGATGTTATTGACATTGCGGATATAGTTGGTGCCGTCGCTGTTCAGTTTGTTATTGTAGGAGTTTCTGCATTGGTCAGAGCAGAATTTTTTATCCATCCGGCCGAATATTTTTGTCCCGCATTCGAGACAGGTTTTTTCTTGCATTTTGTAAAATGTTGATATTTAGTTGTTTATCCGTTTATAAACGCTTACAAACGTAAGTTAAATGAATACAAGCGTTTATCATACGATTCCTGGTTTTTTCTTGCCTTTCCTTTGCGTCATCGAACTTGATGAACGATATGCTATCACACCATCAAGTCAGTAAAATCAAATACTAAATATTAATTTTTACCATTATGAAAAACTTAAGAAACAGTGTGAGCCTAATTGGCAGACTTGGTCAGGATCCTGAACTGAAAGACCTAAGCAGCGGGAAAACTGTTGCAACATTTTCTATTGCAACATCAGAAAGTTATTATAACTCCCGAGGAGAGAGAATTGAGGATACACAATGGCATAACATAGTAGCCTGGGGAAAACCCGGTGAGATTGCTGCTCAATATTTAAAGAAAGGACAGGAAGTGGCCATTGAAGGCAAACTCATCCATCGCTCATACGAAACAGGCAAAGGTGAGAAAAAGCAAATTACTGAAATCAATATAAATAGCATTTTAATGCTGGGAGGGAAGAAGTCAGCTTAATTCAGGAGCCGGGTCGCGGTTCTGTAATGACTTTTCCATGTCGGATCAAACTGATCTCGAACCGCGGCTTTACTAAACTTTTTATAATTTGACAAAGCTTAACTTTTCTTCTGTCCTGACAAAGAAACTGTTACGGCAGATAAAAGTCAAAAATAATATTATTCATGCATTTAAAATGTCCCTTAGGACACTTGGAATACCCGATTTTTGAGCAAGGGCGACAGTTAATTTTATTGTTTTCCAACACGGTGAATTTAGTTCTGTACGGGTACATACCAAACAAAGGTATGGTATTGCCCCAGATGCTGAAGATCTCCTTCTTGAAGGCTGCGGCAATGTGCATCAAGCCGGTGTCATGTGTAAATACATATTTGGCCTGCTTGACCAGCGATGCAGATTGGTTGAGGTTGTATTTGCCGCATGCATTATAAATAAGAGCTTTCTTGTTCATTCTTGTCAGCCCTTCTTCCATCGGTGCTGATTTTTCGGTCTTCTCAAAAAACTTCACTATGGCTTCCGCGGTTTCAGCATCGTCAGGGCCACCAAGCAATACTATGGGCTTATTGATCTTGTCACAAAGCTCGATCATCCGCCTAAGCGGAAGTTTTTTTGTATTATGCTGCGCACCAATGGCATAGGCTACATATCCTTTTTGGTGAGTTTCAGGAAGCCATTCCAGAGGCACAATATCCTTCTCAGGAATAAAGTAGTCCAGTCCGAGACTGTCCATTTTAATGTTGAGAGGAGCCACCGTTTGCATATATCGATCCACAATGTGCCTGTTGGGAAGCTTGTTGATCTTTAGATTAACCATAAGCCACTTTTCCCAATTGAGTTTGTCAAACGAGTAACTTTTGACTCCAAGCCGTGCTTTGATGATCCTCGTACGTAAGTTGCTATGCAGGTCTATCACATAGTCAAACTTCTCAGCTTTAAGCTCTCTGATCAGGTCTTTTAAACTGTTTTGCAGATAATGCACTTTATCTACATAGACATTCGGATCTATGATAGAACGGAACTGATATTTTGTGCAATAGTGAATTTGACTATCATCGAGCTGAACCTTTAGATTGCGGACTACCGGAGTAGTAAGCACAATGTCGCCAATTGATGAAAAACGTATGATCAGAATTTTTAATCCCATAAAACCTTAAGTTCTGCCTTAAAGATAGGCCGATTACAAAGATCCGCTCCAATGTTGCCCGGAAAAATAGAAAAGGTTCCGTTAATAACTATTTTACTAACCTGCCTTAACGTTGTTTTACTTATAATTTAATGAGTCATAAAATGACAAAAAACATACATATGTTCATTTATATAAAAATATTTTAATAAATTTTATATAAACAAATCGCTATAACTATGAAACCATGTATTCTGCTCCTGATCTTAGCAGCGATTACCCTAAGCAGCTGCAACCCTAGCTTGTACGAATATAAGCTTAGTGGTGATATAACGGTTAATAATGAATGTGAGGGAGAGGTCCCGGAATCTGTACAGATGACCATAAAACTTCATTATAAAGATGCAAATGCCACACCGGACAGTTGGATTGAAGATATTGCTCTAAACCCCAATGGTACCTATAGTGTACAGACGGTAAAGACCAATCTGGAAGCAAAGGAATGGGAGATTGACATCGCAGTACCATGTGATTATATTACATGTCCTGTAGGGAAGGAATGTGTCGATACAAGAACAAGGGAACGCAATTGGAATAAAATACCTGTTACTCAGGAAAATCAAACTAAAGATATCACTTTTTCATGCGCCTGCCAATAAGCACCTGACCTTTACATTCCGTATCTGGCGGTAAAAGATAATCAACAAATATCAAAACGTTTCGTTTATTACCTCTTATAAGCGATATTTAAAACATGAACTGGATAGAAATAGCCGGACATACCGGCGCCCTGCTCAGCAGCATTACGTTTGTGCCGCAGGTCTACAAAGTATGGAAGACAAAAAGTGTTGGTGATTTAAGCCTGTACATGATGCTCATTGTCTTTGCAAGTACACTTGTTTGGCTTGCTTATGGTATTGCCCTTAATCTTTTGCCGGTGATTCTTGCCAATGGCTTCATATGTTTCTTAAGTGCCTTGCTACTCTATTTTAAATATGCCTTTAGCAGAAAGATTGTAGTGGTAACCAAATTGGAAAAGCCTCAATAACCTTAATTGATGCAAAGATACATAGCCATCCTGCGCGGAATCAATGTCAGTGGAGCCAAAAAGATAAAGATGGAAGACCTCAGAGCGAGGTTAACAAACTTTGGTTTTGAAAATGTGAAAACATATATACAAAGCGGGAATATTGTATTTGATTGTAAAAAGGAGGACCCACTTGTATTGGCAGGGCAGCTGCAACAGAAAATACTCGAAGACTATGGCTATGAGGTACCTGTTGTGATTACCGGTGCGAACGAACTTAAACACATCATTGATAGTAATCCTTTTCTGAAAGGAAGGGATGAAGATCAGGGAAAACTGTACGTAACATTTTTGGCGGAGTCTGCTGCAAGTGAAAACATTGCTAAAATTGATGCCCGCGACTTTCAACCTGATGAGTTTAAAATCAATGGTAAGGCTATATACCTCTTTTGCCCTGAAGTTTATGGCAGAACAAAACTCACCAACAATTTTTTTGAAAGAAAACTTAAAGTGACGGCTACCACAAGAAACTGGAAAACAGTAAATGCTTTACTGAGTATGGCCGATGAAAAATGATGACTCCTACTGAAAATGTACTTGAAACTGATCGTCTTTTACTGTCAAAGCTTAAAGTAGATGACGCCCCCTTTATCCTCAGACTGGTAAATGAGCCTTCATGGCTTCGTTATATTGGTGACCGGGGAGTAAAGAACCTTGAGGATGCTGAAAATTATATCGTTAACGGACCAATGAAAAGTTATGAAACCAATGGGTTTGGGTTATACCTGGTAAGATTGAGGAATGGAACCCCAATAGGGCTATGTGGGATATTGAAAAGAGACACATTGAATGACCCTGATATCGGCTTTGCATTTCTGCCGGAACACACGGGTATGGGGTATGCCTTTGAATCAGCCCAGGCAGTGTTGACTTATGGAAAAACAGTACTGGGATTAAACCGGATTGTAGCGATTACCTCTCCTGACAATTCCCGTTCAGGCAAACTTCTTGAAAAGCTCGGTATGAAATTCAGTAAAATGGTGCGGTTGGCCGGAGATAAGGAGGATACCAGATTTTATGAAGATTAGGTAATTATTGCTATATTGAATTCAGTACAAAACTATTAAGGTTATGAATGATAGTCTCGGTCTGGTCAACTCTTCTATTACGGCTGCTAGTAAAAACACCGGAAGTTATTCAAAGCCGGGCAAGGCAACACTTCCCGCCCAGGTCAGAAATCCTTTCGGAAGCGGAAGTTATAAACTACCTGAAACTGAACTCGAAAAAAGCGCCAGGTCTTTGGGCGAAAACCCACCACAACCCACAATTAATAATACCATTCAAATGTTAAAGGATATCAAAACCTTTAACCCATCACGAAATAATGCTGCGGATGCCAGACCGGTCACGGGAATAGTTGATCCTGTACAAATGGTGACAGCCACACCATCTTCCGGGCGGCCGATTCAAATGAAGCGGGGAAAGCTGGTGGAGGCTCGTGGTTTTTCGCCATGGTTCTGGACTGATACGCTGGAGGCGAACTGGAAAAGGAATAAAATTCCTATACACCCCTGCCATAGCCGAAGGCTTTCGGTCAACCAATTATATGGTGGCTATACCTTAATTGACGAAGTGGGAGAAACGATTGTTTCACAAGTATACGGCCCTTACACGCCAAGACTGGGAAGTAAAAAATCAGGTCATGTTGAAAGGCAATTTATTGCTGAAATGGAGAATCACCTTTACGCTTCAATGCAGGACGATTCGAGGCTAGGTGACGACGTACTGGCATTAATTGAAATAAAGCAATGGTTTACACCATGTAGCGGTTCAGTGGGTTGTGCCACTACTCTGAACGACAAAATAAACGAATATCACAAATGGTTTGAGGAAATCTCTGCCGGAGGACGATTCAGTGCCGGGGAACTATACGAATCAGGGGTAGCAGAAACTCACCCAAAAAGACCCGGAAAGGCCAGAAAAACAAGTATCGATGATGAAGAGATGTATGACTTTGAAGGCAATGTGCCCAGCGTTATTCATATAAATCCGGGAGATAAGTATTAAGCCAGTGACTATAGTCCGTTAAACCAGTCCTTAAAAGCAGAAACCTTTTCACGGCTAACGATTATTTCCTTGTTCAAATCAAGTCTTGGGGTTACTTTGAGCCTGCTGCTGGAGTAAACCACCACATCTTCAATAGCATTGATATTAAGTATGAATGACCTGTTGGCCCGGAAAAACTGCACAGGGTCAAGGAGTTCTTCCAGTTCCTCAAGCTTATAATCAATGATAAATTTCCTGTTGTTTACAGTATAGAGATAAACCGTCCTTCCTTCCGCATAAAAAAGCTCTACGTCATTTGTGGTAACGGATTTTATATGTTCACCAAGTTTGACCATGAATCTGGTCTTGTAATTTTTTTTACTAAGGTTCTGTAATACCATGTTGAGTTCGCCTGTATTTTGGGGTGCGTTGCCCAGATTTTCTCTCAAAGAAGTCAGCTTTTGCATCGACTGGCTCAGATCGTCAAATGTAATTGGCTTGAGAAGATAAGCTATACTATTAACCTTAAAGGCATCAATGGCGTAATCATCATAAGCAGTGATAAAAATAATTGGCTTGGACAGAGTCACCTCCTTAAAAATATCGAAGCTTTTGCCATCAGTCAGCTGAATGTCCATAAAGATCAAGTCTACCTGCTCCTGGTTTTGTTTTAGCCACGCCACTGAATCCTGAACGGAAGTGAGCTTTTTCAGAACATTAATATTACTATCGTATCGGCTCAGGTATCTTTCCAGCTTTTCCGCTGCGGGTACTTCGTCTTCTATGATTAATACATTCATATAATTATGATCTCACACGGATGAGTCACCCGTATGAATAGGGGTCAATTAACAATTTCAAGTATAGGTAATTTTATATAATTAATGTTGTAAGCTTTTACCTGAACCACAGGTTTCTCGCTGTAGAAGCTGTATGCCTGTTGTACACTGTCAAAAATATTCTTTTTATCGGCGTCCGCAATTAGTTTTTCATTGAGTTTGTTTTGCAATACGAGGTAGCCGTCCTGTTCTTCAATACTAAGCTCAAGTAGCAGAGGATTGTACTTATTGATGATGGTGCTCCGGATTACAGCTTCTACCAGCCCCGGTAAAGTGCCCGGCACTACCGGTATTTCATCACGTCCGGGCGGTATAGCTGTCTTTAAAGTGATCTTATTATCGTAAAGGTAGTTAAGGAGGTATATGATGTTGTTTGCTGCCTTTATTTCCTGCTGCAGGTTTGAAAGTTCCACTTTTCGGTGGCTCAGTATATACCTGTAGACCATGGACAGATGATCAATATAATCCTCAGCCTCTTCTGCATTTTTATGTATGAGCGTAATAAGTGTTTCGAGACTGTCATATAAAAGCCTTGGATTCACTTCATTTTTAAACTGGCCCAATTCGGTTTTTAGCGTTTCAGTCAATATTTGCTCAGTTTCGAGCCTGTTCAAATTCTGTTTAAACAAGTAGTAGTTGCTAAAGTAGAGCAGGTTATAAAGCAAGCTGGATATACCATAAATCGAGTTGAAAATAATTAGCTGCGTGTTCGTAATGCTAAAGGACAGCACATAATTGAAATACGCTGAAATGGCTAAGGATATCACCGCCAGTGATATCATAAGTCCGCTAATACTTTGAATGAGGATCTTACTGATACCGTCACTTTGGGAAGCAAGAAAGGAACTAGTCAGTTTAATATTGAGCCGGAGTGTTTCAAATAGCAGATAACTAAGCCCGATGCACACATAAACTTCCTGACCTGTAAATATCTCTGTAATCTGGGACACATTGTTATTGATAAGCAGGATCAGCAAATAGACCGATATGCCGTAAAACGGAGGTGTCAGAATACGAAATAAAGTGTTATGTATCAAAAGTGTTTTCATGGTCAGCCGGTTTTGGATAACTCATCTTTAATCACAGGCAATTTCACCGTGAATTTACTACCATCTTCTATTCTGATGTCTTTATGGGTAAAGTACCTGTACCGTTTTTTGATATTATCCAGCCCGACATGAAACGAATTGATATGTGCAGGCACACGGGTTTTGGTATTTGTGACCTTAATATCTGTGTTATCAATAGCACTGATATAGATGTTCATGGGCTGATCTCTGGTGATTACATTATGTTTGATGGCATTTTCTACCAGCATTTGTAAAGTTAATGGTGGCATTTTGGTTCCCATGATGTTTGGGGGAAGATTAATATCAAGGTGAAGACTGTTCTCAAACCGTACTTTGAGCAAATAGTTATACGATTTCACAAAATCAATCTCTTCCTGTAGTGTAACATATTGTCGCTGGTTGTTATCCAGTATATATTGATACGTGGCGGCAAGTCTGCGTATGAAATCCTCCGCCAGATACGGGTCCCTGAAAACCAATGAGGAAATGGTATTAAGGCTGTTGAATAGATAATGAGGGCTAAGCTGGCTTTTAAGTGCATCAAACTGGAGCTTGAGCTGCTTGCGCTGATTTTTAACAGCATTTATATGTACCACCGCGTACTGGTTGTATGAAAACAGGGCAAAGTAAATCAGGGAATATACAACAATCGCTATCAGCGTAATGATAATCAGCTTAATGGAAGTATCAGAGTACAACACCCATAAAAAATCAAAGTCGAATCCGTCAAATTCAATGACTGCTAATATGCTTCCCGATAGAAATATGGCGCCGATGGAGATCAAAAGGTTTTTAAGAAGCCCTATCATCAGCCTGGCCGAAAGATGCTCCTGCCAGGGCAGCCTTCTGTTAAGAAATACATCAGTTTTGTAAATGAATACAGCTATAATGTTGGCCGTGATAATGCTGGCCAGTAAATAAGGATAATTTTTAGCGACCGTAGGCAAATAACCTTCTTCACTGTAAAATAAATAAAGAAAGTAGATGAAGCCTACGATTGTGGAGATGACAAACCCCAACCAGAATTTACGCATATAATCTGAGACTAACCCGTTGAGAATTTTTGCCATAATAGCCTCAAAATAATCAATTAACTGATTATTCTGAAGCTATTACAGACGTTTGTTGTTACTGAACATACCTGATCTTATTGTTAAAGCTCAGGCTTAATCTATGGCACGCATAGCCTGCCCATAGTAGGTATCCGAACTAATGTTTTTTGCAGCAGCCCTGTAGGCATCCTTTACTTCCTTGTCGCTGGCTTTGACATGAGGGGCCAATGACTGCAGTGCACTTGAAGCATAGTAGTCTGAGCTTATGGAGCCAGCAGCCTTTATCAGAGGTAGAAGGGTGGTTTTTGATACATTTCTTGAATCCGCTGCCTTTTTAATAACCTCAGCCGCATAGTTTGATGAACCAAGCTTAGAGATGGCCGATGCCAGCCGTTCGAGTGTCTGATCATTCAGGTCCTGTTCTTTTGCTATCTTACTGAGTACAGCCGAAGCATAATAGTCAGACGACATTTTTTCATCTACCAGTATGATAAGTTTTGTATTCACATTTTCATGAAGCTTATTGTCGAGCAACTTGGTGAATACAGTAGCCATATAGTAGTCGGAATTTACATCTGAAATGGCATCCAGCACTGTGATAAACGATTCATCAGATAATTCACGCTTTTCGAGAGCTTTGCTCAGTATTTGAGTTTGATAATAATCCGATCCAATATTTCTTGTAGAATAAATGATTTCGGCCAGTACAGGTCCGTCAATGTTTTCCTGCTCCAGTACATTGCTCAGTACAGTAGTCTGGTAATAGTCCGAGCCAATACTTTTACTGGCCTTCATAATTTTAGAAATAGAAGTAGACGAAGCCTTATGCTCCCTTAGTGCATCTTTTAAAACTTCAGCCGAATAATAGTCACTTCCAATATTTGAAACAGCATCGAAATAAGCCTCGGCAGTTTTGTCATTTTTCAGGAAACCGGCGGAGTTGTCTTTGAGCATCTCCGACAGATAATAATCAGAGCTAATCACCTTTGATAAACTCCTGACCGCGGTTATCCGGTCATTGTCAGAGAGCTCATTCTTTTTCAAAAGTAACTTGCCATATATTGACCGTACATAGTCACTTTCCAGCAATGAGATTTCATTCATTACTGCATTTACCCCTCCCTGCCTGTAAAACCGGTTAACCCTGCTTTCTGCCGCTATACCTGTAGACCTTAGCACCTCGGGAAGTATTTCAGCCAGCCACTTTTTGCCACCGGGCTCATAGTTAGTCTTTGTCCGTCCCTCGTAGTACTCCCTGCGCAGTCCGGTTGGTGTAGCCTCTATTAAAATTGACCTTCGGCTGCCAAAAGTAGTTTTGCTTATTTCCAGATATCCACCCGGAGATATGGATTTAATGTCCTTATCATCATCCGTTACTTCGATTTCTCCCTTGTACTCGATGTTGAAGCTTTGCAGGCCATTGGAAGTAGAGATTTTCCTGATGTGTTTATTATCAGTGATTACTACTTTGTCCTCTGACTTGATGACGACCTTTTGACTAAAAGCATGGAATGAAAAGGACAGGATGACCGCTATAAGTCCTGTCCTTTTCAGGAACCCTTTCAGGTTCATCGTGTTTTTGAGTTTTTGACCTTTGCTCATGTTTTTGACTTTGTTTTACCTTCTCTTGCTATACAATGATCATCATTAATCATGTCTTTACACAGGCCAGGGTACTCAACCGTATGATGAACGTACTGAATTGTAGAAAGCGCGTATTGTTTTTTAATGTTTTACAACCGTTCGTATATTAATCACTTTATATGTGCACCTAATTTTCCTATCCTTATTTCTATTATAATTTTTAAAAAAATTGAGTAAATGACAGGATCAAAGTTAGTGTTTATGCGCAGGGCATTGTTATTGCTTTTTCCGGCGCTGTCCTACTTAACGTCCCTGGGGCAGAGCAGTGAATTGGCTCCGGTCACACGTACGTACGCCATTAAAAATGCACGCATTGTCCAGGCGCCGGGCAGGATAATAGATAACGGGGTGCTGGTTATCAAAAATGGTATTATTACAGCCGTTGGTAAAAATATTGAAATTCCTGCCGAGGCAAGAATAATTAAGGCTGATACCATGTATGTATACGCCGGATTTATAGATGGATTGTCTCATACCGGCGTGCCAAAGCCCAAAGAAGAAGAGAATAAAGTTAAGGATCCCGGCAACCCGCCTAATGATATTGCCGGAATAGAGCCACAGCGCGATGTTCGCAATATGCTCGACCCGAATGATAAATCAGTAGATGAAATGCGCAGGTTAGGGTTTGCCGTGTCCCATGTAGTGCCTCATGGCAGAATGTTGCCCGGTCAGGGCGCCATCATCCTGCATGCCGGAGAAAGCCCCGATGCCATGGTTTACAAACAACAGGCTTCCCTGTTTAGCCAATTGACAGGAGCTCCGGGTATATACCCCAATACGGTGATCGGAGTTATGGCCAAATATCGTGAGCTATACAGGCAGGCAGAACAGGCCAAGGCTTATAAGGCAAGGTACATTCAAGATGCTACAGGAATGGAAAGGCCATCTTCTGACAGAGTTCTTGAGGCATTTTACCCGGTTATTGATAAACAAATTCCGGTGGTTTTTAAAGCAGAAGATGTACTGTCAATACAACGCGTAATTGACCTGAAGAGCCAGTTGGGCTTCAATCTGATGCTGGCTGAAATAAAGCAAGGATGGGACATATCAGAAAAACTTAAAAATTCCGGTGCCAAATTGTTTTTATCACTCGATCTGCCCGAAATGAAAGAGGAAAAAAGCATGCCGGATACAACCAAAACTACGGATAAGAATGTAGAGCTGAAAGCCGATAAAGATCCTGAAAAACAACGATTACAAGCTCGGAAAGATGAGACGATCAAAAAACACTATCAACAACCCGCATTACTCCAAAGTCAGGGGGTAGAGTTTGGTTTCTCAACATTCGAAGCTAAACCCCGGGATATTAAAGGTAACCTTTCAAAACTTATTGAAAATGGCCTGAGCGAAGATGCCGCTCTTTCGGCACTTACCACCACACCTGCCCGGCTTCTAGGGCTTTCGTCCACCATGGGCACGCTGGACATTGGTAAAATAGCGAACCTTGTGATCACGGATAAATCGTATTTTGATAAGGAATCAAAAGTGAAATATGTTTTTGTGGATGGTAAGATATTTGAATACAAGGATGAGCCCGTTCCAAAAAAGAATGGAGAGACCGTTAGAGTGACTGGAAAATGGACATATAATACTGAAACTCCACAGGGGGTACACACCGGAGATATCGTCATTAATGGAGAAGAGGGCGATTATTCCGGCACCATAAGCAGCACCATAAGCGGTGATACCAATGACCTGTCCAACATCTCGGTGGACGGCGATCAACTGTCTTTTTCTTTTACTGTGGTCATTGAAGGTAACGCAGTTTTGGTTGAGGTAATCGTAACAGTAGAAGAGGGCTCATTTGAGGGAACAATGACCGCCGGAGACTACGGTAGCTATCCAATAGAAGGAGAAAGATCTCCTGAGAAATAACCTAAAAGTATTTTAGCAATGAAAGAATATATAGCAATAGTTTTACTACTCCTTTTTTCCCAGGCAGTGCAGTCCCAGCAAAAAGGAACGGTATTGATCAAGAACGGTACGGTGCTGACTATCACCAAGGGCACAATGGAAGCTACTGACGTGCTGATTAAAGATGGTGTCATTAGCAAGATAGGAAAAGGGTTAAGTACCCCAAAGGGTGCGCAAACCATAGATGCCACCGGCATGTACGTTATGCCGGGGATTATTGATGCTCATTCGCATATTGCACTGGATGCCGTTAATGAAGCGACCAGCCCTGTTACCGCAGAGGTTTGGACCGGTGACGCCATCAACCCGCTGGATGTTTCTATCTACAGGGCACTCGCCGGGGGGGTGACCATATCCCATGCACTGCACGGCTCTGCAAATGCTATCGGCGGCCAAAGCGAAACCATTAAGCACAGGTATGGCACTGTTGATCCTGATGCGCTAAGAATGAAAGAAGCCCCGAGAACGATAAAGTTTGCCCTGGGAGAGAATCCTACCAGAGTGCATGGGGGAGGTAATGGTATCGTACCGCGCACCAGAATGGGTGTTGAGGCCGTTTTCAGGAGTTCATTTTCAGAAGCGAGACAGTACATGAAGGCGTGGGATGAATACAACGCAGGCAAAAGCAAGAAAGGCTATAAAGGTACAGCTCCCCAATATGACCTCAGGCTTGAAACGCTGGCTGATATTCTGAAAGGTGACATCATCGTACACTGCCACTCATACCGTGCTGATGAGATCTATATGCTCATGCAGGTGTGTAAAGACTTTGGTATAAAAAAACTTGTTTTTCAGCACGTTAACGAGGGTTTTAAAGTAGCGCCTGAACTGGCGGAGTTTGGAGCTATGGCATCTGTATTTTCTGACTGGTGGGCTTATAAGTTCGAAGTGTATTACTCTACGGCCTACAATGCTACTATTCTACACAAAAATGGTGTAGTAACATCCATCAACTCCGATAGCGGAGAGCTGATCCGACACCTTTACCATGAAGCTGCCAAAACCCAGAAATACGGCGGCTTGTCAGACAATGACGCGCTCTCCATGATTACCATCAATCCTGCAAAACAATTGGGTATAGAAAGCAGGGTAGGCTCTATAGAAGAGGGCAAGGATGGTGATATTGCCATCTTTAAAAACCATCCGTTATCGATCTATACCATCCCGATGATGACCATTGTAGATGGCGTGGTAGAGTTTGACAGAGAGAATGATCCGGATGATATGCGTATCTATGTAGATCCTAAAGAAACTATTGATGTTACACTACATGGCACAGGGCATGCCGGAGACAGGTGCATGCAAGACGCTGAATTTTTATTTCACGAATAATGCAGAGAGACATGAAGAATTTTAAATATATATTTCTTGGTCTGATCTTACTGGCAGCCCAACTGGCTGAGGCTCAAAATGCAAAGGGGAAAACCGGAACATTTGCCCTTACGAATGCCAATCTGGTTACCATTACCAATGGCACAATTTCCAACGCCACATTGATCATTGCGGATGGCAAAATCTCTGCTTTGGGCAAAGATGTTACGGTCCCCGAAGGCGCTGAGGTGATTGACTGTACAGGCCTTTCCGTTTACCCGGGTATGATCGAAGGAGGCTCCAGGCTGGGGCTTTCCGAAGTAGGCTCCGATGCCCGTACCCGTGATTATAATGAAGTAGGAGATGTTATCCCTCAGATGAGGGCGCTGACTGCTGTTAACCCTAATTCCGTACTGATACCCGTAACCAGAATAAGTGGAGTTACTACTGCATTGGCTGTTCCTGACGGGAGCTTGTTTCCTGGTACTGCTGCATTGGTAAACCTGCATGGCTACACCCCGGATCAGATGTATGCTGGTTTCGAAGCCGTAGTTTTGAATTTCCCATCGACTGGTAAGCGTGGCCGGTGGGATAGCAGGTCAGAAGAAGATATAAAAAAGGATGCAGAAAAAGCATTGAAACAGCTCAACGACGCCTGGGACAAAGCCGTAGCCTATTACCGCATAGATTCTGCCATCCGTGTGAAAGACAGCAAAAAAGAAATGCAGTATTATCCTGAGATGGAAAACTTACTGCCGGTGGTAAGAGGAGAGAAAACCTTGCTTGTGGAAGTAAATGCCGCTGATGACATAAAAGCAGCAATTGATTGGGTGGCAGATAAAAATATCAAGGTGGTTTTTAGTGGGGTTTCCGAAGGCTGGAGAGTAGCTGAAAAGCTGGCTGAGGCTAAGATACCTGTTATAGCAGGGCCTGTACTGAGTATTCCTAACAGAGAGTACGATCGGTACGACAGGTCGTATGCTAACCCTGGTATAATGCAGAAAGCAGGAGTAAAGGTAGCCATAAAAACTGCTGATACTGAGAATGTCAGAAACCTGCCATACAATGCAGGCTTTGCAGCAACCTACGGTATGGGCAAAGAGGAGGCCCTGAAAGCTATTACCATTGTACCCGCCGAGATATTTGAAGTGGCGGACCAACTGGGTTCTTTGGAAAAAGGAAAAATAGCCAATGTGTTTGTTGCTGATGGAGATCCTTTTGAAACCGAAACACAGGTCAGGCATTTGTTCATACAAGGCTGGAAAATCCCGCTGGAAAGTAGACAAACGAAATTGTATGATGAGTTTTTAGAAAGGGAACCCGGCTTAAAGAAGTAACGGGCTAACTGCTGTGAAAAGCCGGTTAAGATTTCGAAATCCTAACCGGCTTTTTATTATAATAAACTTTATAGCAATGCTTTAAATGCGTCATAATCAGTGTCTGTTGCCAGAGTGGTGTCACATCCTGCCTCATCAGCAGTAGTGTTAATATCGGCAACCCTGTTTTCGGGGCTGGGGTGAGTACTCAAAAACTCCGGAGGAGAAGCCTGGTTTTCGTCCAGCAGGCTTTCAAAGAAAAAGGCTGCTCCATTGCACGCATATTTGGTGTCAGCTAAGTATAGTACCGATTCATCATCAGCTTCAGCTTCAAATTCACGGCTGAACTTTAGTCCTGCAACCGTGCCAGCTATTTGCCCGGCAATTTCCTGCAGTGCTGAAGGATCTTCGCCCAGAGCAATGCTCAGAAGAAGAGAAACACCATATTGTTTCTGCAAATTCCTGCTGGTGTGCCTTAAATCGGCATGTGCTATTTCGTGACCAAGTACTCCCGCCAGGGCATCTGCAGTTTCCAGATACTTTATGAGTCCGGTATAAACGTAGATATAGCCCCCGGGAGTGGCAAAAGCGTTTAATACGTCGTCATCATTTACCAGAGTCACCTCCCAAACAAACTCATCGCGGTAAGCTACCTCATTACTGCTAAGTATTTCATTTACCATACCATTGATGTATGCATAAGCCTCCTGGTTTTCACTTTGAGCAATCAGGTCAAATGAAGGGTCGTTTGCAATTTCCTGGCTTACCTGCGCTCCCAGTGCTTTGTCATCTTCTACTGAAAAGAAAGGTGTGAAATTGTCATTCTTATCGCATGAAGAGAATATCACGAGAACTGCTAAAAGCAATGTGCTGCTGCTGAGATGTATAAATTTTCGCATCATAAACTTTGGTTATTTTTCTTATTAAGAAGTAAAAATTGTGCCAACAATGTTAACAAGGTTTAAATTAATATTAACACTTATAAATGTGTAACCAGCTCCACAATTTTTGTGTCAAGCATCTTTTTATAAATTAATAGTATTTCCACATCGGGCATACTATTTTTGCAGCATGGCAGAACAGATATTGATCCTGGACTTTGGCTCCCAGTATACTCAGCTCATAGCGAGGCGAGTAAGAGAACTCAACGTTTATTGTGAGATCCACCCATTCAACAATCCTCCACAGCTTACCGACGACATAAAAGGTGTTATTTTTTCAGGTAGCCCGTGCTCAGTAAGGCAGGAAGATGCTCCCGATGTAGACATTGATATGTACTGTGGCAAGGTGCCCGTACTGGGTGTATGCTATGGAGCTCAATTGATGGCCCAGAAAAGCGGAGGTAATGTGTTGCCTTCCGAAATAAGGGAGTATGGTCGTGCAAAACTCTCTAAAGTCGATCAACACAATGAGCTGATGAAGGAGATCTCCATAGACTCACAGGTGTGGATGTCACATGGTGATACTATATCTGAGCTGACAGATGCTTATGATATCATTGCCAGTACCTCATCGGTCAGGGTTGCTGCTTTTAAGAAGAAGGATGAACAGACCTATGGTATTCAGTTCCATCCGGAAGTTACCCACAGTCTTGAAGGTAAAAGGGTGTTGAGAAACTTTGTAGTGCACATCTGCGGGTGCTCTCAGGACTGGACTCCCGATATTTTTGTGGAAACCACTGTGGCTTCGCTGAAAGAGCAGCTCGGAGGCGACAAAGTAGTAATGGGCCTTTCCGGAGGTGTTGACTCATCCGTTGCAGCTACATTGATACACCATGCCATAGGTGAAAACCTGCACTGTATTTTCGTTGACAATGGCCTGTTGCGGAAAAATGAATTTGAAGATGTTCTTCACTCATACAAGGACATGGGTCTGAATGTGAAAGGTGTTGACGCTAAAGATAAATTCTATAATGCGCTTAAAGGGTTAACAGATCCTGAAGACAAAAGAAAGGCCATAGGAAGAGTGTTTATCGAGGTATTCGACGATGAAGCCCATAAAATCCAGAATGTCAAATGGCTTGGGCAGGGCACCATATACCCTGATGTGATTGAATCGGTTTCTGTTAAAGGGCCGTCTGCAACCATCAAGTCGCACCACAATGTGGGCGGGTTGCCCGATTTTATGAAGTTAAAGGTTGTGGAACCGCTGAACACACTATTTAAAGATGAGGTGCGTTTGGTAGGTAAAACATTAGAAATAGATCAGAATATTCTGGGAAGGCACCCATTTCCGGGGCCTGGGTTAGGCATCAGGATTTTGGGCGATATCACGCCACAGAAAGTGCATATACTGCAGCAGGTAGACCATATCTTTATCAATGGCCTTAAAAAAGCCGGGCTTTATGATGAGGTATGGCAGGCAGGAGCAATACTGCTGCCCATCCAGTCCGTGGGAGTTATGGGTGACGAGCGTACCTACGAGCAGGTAGTAAGTCTGAGGGCTGTGACCAGTGTCGACGGGATGACTGCAGATTGGTGCCACCTGCCGTATGATTTTCTGGCCGATGTCTCTAACGAAATAATCAATACGGTAAAAGGGGTTAACAGGGTTGTTTACGATATCAGCTCCAAGCCACCGGCCACCATAGAGTGGGAATAATACACCCTTAAATCATTGGCTAAGTATTGTCAACTCATAATGGATTGGCAAAGTCCGATACTGGTTTATACGAATTTTAACATGAGAATGAAACTGTCAAAAATACTAGTAGTTGTCTGTCTGTTGTTTATTACGATTGAAGCTTACACTCAGGTAAACTATCAGCAACAGTACCTTCACGCCAAGGAGCTGTTTAATGATGGGAAATACAGCCTGGCCATGGAAGCTTTTAAACCACTTCTTGAGCGGGTGGAGAGCAATCCGTTCCCTGCCTATTCGTCATTCTATTATGCTGTAGCGGCTTACAAAGATGGCTATCCGCCATTGGCGAAAAATATGTTTTTGCAGATCAAATCATATTTCCCGAAATGGTCTAAAATGCCAGAGGTTAACTTTTGGTTGGGAAAGATATATTTCGAAGCGGCTGAGTACAATCAGGGTCTAAACGTGCTGACTGAAATAAAGGACAAAACCTTTCAGGAAAACATCTATAACCTGAAATACCACACTTTTTCGGCAATAAAAGATGTGGAAGCCCTGAAAGTGATGTATGAAAACCATCCGAAAGAAAAATCCATAGGAGAGGTTCTGGCTATGAAAATAGCTAAACAGCCCCTTGTAAACCAGGACCAGGAATTGCTTGACGAGCTGATTACTAAATTTAATCTCGATAAAAAAGGATTGGATTTGGTAAAGGTTGATGAGTCGGTTTTTAAAGACAGGTATAAGGTTGCAGTGTTGTTCCCGTTCCTGATGAACCGCCTGGAGCCTACTGAAAGGAAGAAGATAAACCAGTTGATCCTGGATATATATCAGGGGATGCAACTGGCTATGGACACCTTAAAGGCGCAGGGTATTAAAGTGGAGCTGTTTGCTTACGACACCAAGCGAGACAGCGCAGCAACGGCAAGAATACTCGCCAGGGAGGAAATGAAAGGTATGGACTTGATAGTGGGCCCCTTCTTTTCCGAACCGAGAGAGCTCGTGCAGGATTTTTCGTTCAAGAACAAAATTAATATGATCAACCCGCTATCAACCGATTCTGATGTGATCGGGGTAAATCCTTATTCGTTTCTTCTACACCCTACCAATGAAACCATGGGGCGAAAAATGGCTGAATACGTGGCTAAAAACGCGAGGCGGAAAACGGGTATCATATTTTATGGAGAGGATAGCAGGGATTCTACACTTGCACATGCTTTCAAGCAAAGGATAGAAAAAGAAGGCTTTAAAATTATCATCAATAGGGAAATTCGCAAGCACGAAACCCGTCAGGTCCTGGATATCCTGGTTGCCAGCGGAAAAATCAAGGACATGGCATCGGATGACGCCAAAGACAGGCTAAGACTGGCACCGGATAGTATCGGTTATATCTTTGTGGCATCAAATAATGACCTGATCTCTACCAAAGTGATTAGTGCCGTAGAGACCCGGGGAGATTCGATTATGGTCATCGGTTCGGCTGACTGGCTGGACCTGCCGGTAATCAATTATGAGGCTTATTACCGTTTGGGTGCCGTACTATACGCACCCATGTACATGCATAAAGAAACGGATGCTTATGAGATTTTCAGAGATCAGTATGTAAAGAAACATAAGGTGCCCCCAACTCCACATGCCGAGGTGGGTTATGACCTGATGCATCTTGTAGGGTATAGCCTCGACAAGTATGGGAAATATTTCCAGATAGGTTGGGATAAAGAAAAGCTTTTAAAAGGACATTTAACAATAGGATATAGCTTCCAAAATTCTCAGGACAACAAACTTGTTCCTATCCTGGAATTTGGGGACGAGGGCCTTGAAGTAAAATACGAATTAGAAGAAGATAAAAATGAAGATCGAAAGAAGTAGAGAATTATTTTCAAAAGCACAGCAATTCATTCCGGGAGGGGTCAACTCACCTGTAAGAGCTTTTAAAGCCGTAGGAGGGGACCCTTTATTTATTAAGTCCTCCAAAGGAGCCTACATGTATGATGAAGATGGTAACAAATACGTTGACCTGATCAATTCATGGGGGCCAATGGTATTGGGGCATGGAAATGAAGCTATTGAAAAAGCGGTTACGGAAGCGGTAAAATCTTCATTGTCATTTGGAGCACCCACGGCTAAGGAAGTTGAAATAGCTGAATTGATAACCTCGATGGTGCCTTCCATAGAAAAAGTGCGGATGGTAAACTCCGGTACGGAAGCTACCATGTCGGCAGTGAGGCTGGCGCGAGGCTTTACCGGCCGCGATAAAATGATAAAATTTGAAGGCTGCTACCACGGGCACGGAGATTCGTTCCTGATAGCCGCAGGTAGCGGGGTAGCCACTATGGGTACGCCTGACAGTCCCGGCGTTACCAAAGGAACGGCAGAAGATACTTTAACAGCCCCATTCAATGATTTACAGGCAGTAAAAGACCTGGCAGCCAAGAATAATGGCAATATTGCTGCCATCATCCTTGAACCTGTAGCAGGTAACATGGGCTGCGTGCTGCCGGAAGAAGGATACTTGCAAGGCTTGCGTGACCTTTGTGATCAGGAGGGTATCCTGCTTATCTTTGATGAAGTCATGACAGGGTTTCGTCTGGCTAAAGGTGGTGCACAGGAGCTATTCGGTGTAAGGCCTGATCTTACTACTATGGGCAAAATTATTGGAGGAGGAATGCCTGTCGGAGCTTATGGAGGCCGCGCCGAAATTATGGATTATGTTTCCCCTTCAGGACCTGTTTATCAGGCGGGCACACTTTCAGGAAACCCCATTGCCATGTCTGCTGGACTGGCGATGCTAAACCACCTCAATGATCATCCGGAGGTTTACCGGCAGCTGGAAGACACTACCTCATACATTGCTGCCGGTTTTCAGGAAAACCTTGACAAACTGGGCTTGAACTATACCATCAATCAGTTGGGCTCTATGGTTAGCCTGTTCTTTACGGACCAGAAAGTAACCGATTTTGCTTCTGCCAAAACCTCCGATACGACACTGTTTGGAAAGTATTTCAGAGGCATGCTTGAACATGGCGTTTATTTGCCTCCTTCGCAGTTTGAGACCCTATTTGTATCAACAGCTGTAGATAAATCCGTAGCTGACGACATCATTAAAGCTAACTACGAAGTGTTGGCTTCGCTTAAGTAGTACCATCATGCACCGGGCTTCACCGGCCCGGTGTAAAACTTCCTTTCATTATTTATTATTAATTTATCCCGTACCTTGCAGCCATGAGTGTAAATACCTCAGAAACTTTGGCGTTTGACTCTATAGAGGAGTTGAAATCTAAACTCGCAAAAATTAATGACCAGGAAAAGAAAGCCAGGCTCACGCGGTTTATTGTTTCCGCGCTCAGTAACATACCCTGGATAGGAGGGTTTATTGGCGCTGGCTCTGCATTCCATGCGGAAAGGGAGCAGGGGAGGATCAATGACCTGCAAAGGCTATGGATGGAAGAGCACCAAAGGAAGATAGAGGAACTTGCTCATGTTATTTTCAGGATACTCGATAAAATTGAAAGTGCCGGAGCAGATGCTCAGGAAAGGATAGCCAGCGATGAGTACCAGAGCCTTGTGCGAAAGGGGTTCAAAGAATGGAACGACGCCGAGACTATTGAGAAGAAAGAGTGCATCCGCAGACTGCTGACCAATGCTTCTACATCTACCATGTCCACCGACGACATGGTTCGCTTGTTCATTGACTGGATCAAGACCTATCATGAAACCCATTTTATGGTGATCAGAGAAGTCTACAAACACCAAAGTATAACCCGCAGGCAAATCTGGGGTAACATTAGTAGTATAGTACCTGCCGAAGATTCCATCGAAGCGGATCTTTACAAGCTACTCATCCGCGACCTGAGTACTGGTGGCATCATCCGTCAGGTTAAAAAGCGTACATACCTTGAAGGTGAGAAACCAGCCACCAAACCACCCAAAAACGGCAAATATAAATCAGCCTTCGATGACGCGGAGCAGTATGAGCTTACAGAGCTGGGCAGGTGCTTTGTTCACTATACCATGGAGGAGGTTGAGCAGATCGGGTAATGGGTTTATAGCATGTGCTTCATTATTTTCGTGCAGTAAAACTACCCTATAGTTAGATTTTCTTCAACAACCCAATTACGCACTGATTGATGCAATTCCAAATATGCTATACCCGTTAAAATATGACCGGGTAGAACCCTGACAAACATCACCTTATAAAATGACCTGCAGCGGTAAGGACATACCACTGATATGCAGAAATTAGGACTGTGATACAAGGCAACCCTAAATTTCACCAATCACCGTTAATACAAGCCGGCTAGTAAAACAACATTGAAAGCAGCATTTCACATGTCAGGAATATACTAATACAGGACATATAGATAAATCCGGCAATGTTGAATTTTATCAGCGTTTTGAACCAATGCTGTTGGTATACTCTCAAAAATGAGAAGTACGCATAGGCAGATACGATCAGGAAACCGATGAACCCGACCGTAGTCTGCATGCCTTCGTTTTCAATAGCATAGATCATGATCATAAGACACAATCCATAAGCCAGGTAGGCAAAAGAATGTAAATGAAGCCCATGTATGAGGTGATGAATGTAGAAGTTCTTTTTCCGGCGGATATACAGAAGTTTGAGAGTTAAAGCAAAAATAGGGATAAGGATAAGCATCATCAATGGCAGATTTTTAAGGATATAGTCCACAATCTGCTCATTACCGGCCCTCATTACCCTTATCGATTGCATGGCAATGTGTTCCTCAAAAGGAGAGGGGTTTTTAAGATTCATTGAGTCCAGTATTTGCTGGTCACTGATTTTACGATTGTCTTTAAGCTTTGAGATCAGCTTCCAGTCTATCTGTACAAATATTGAAGCATCCTTTTCCTTATCAGTAAGTGTGGCCTTGGCCTGTTCGGTGGCAGTGGTATCTGCTATGGTCAAAGAATCCTGAACCTGTACAGTAGCGAGCAGACTGTCAGGTACGAAAATTCCCAGCATCACAAGCTGGCCTGGTGTCAATTCCGACTTTAACGACTCTATATCTTCCCGGGAGAGATTGTCATGAACTACTTTTTGAAGGTTTTTCAGGTCTTCGCCTTCAAGCTCTTCTTTCATTTTGTTTAAAGTTGAGTCAGGCACCAGCTTCTTAAGCTTTTTCCGGGTTTCCCGGTCAAGTTCGTCAATGTCATTGATGCTGTAACTGTCTCCAATGATTGACTGATTGTCACTTTGATCAGCAACTATTTTGTTACCTACCATGGCAAACACAAAGAAGTAGAACAAGCTTATAATAAGGTATAGCCTGAGAGGGTGTGCATAACTGACCCTTTGACCGGCAATATATCTGTTAGTAAGAAAGCCCGGTTTAAAAAAGAAAGGCATTACGCTTCTTCCGAAAGTGCCGTCCACTGCGAAGTATGTACTGAAAAAATCACCGGCAAGGGTTCCGAAAGAGACGTTGTTATCATTGTTTTCCTGTCCGCAGTTTGGGCAATAGTTGTAAACCTGATCAAGCGTATAGCCGCAATTGAAGCATTGACTGGTCTTTCTTCTTATTTTCATTGCACGAATTATATGGGGCTGCAAATTATCAAAAAAATGGAATTGCCACGAAGCGGAACCGTGCAAATCCTTAAATATTAGTTACCTTCCCGCTTCAAAATGCATATATTGCAGGATGAAGCGATAACACGGGCCATTGGTATAGATGAAAAAAATCGCTTTTGTATCGCAAATTTTATTATTTTTATATCTTTGATTAACTTGTGTCCGGTTGGTAAACCTATTTTTTAATTTGATCACAGTGAAAAAGTCTCTCATTTTTTCTACAATTTTTCTTGTTGCAGCTATAGCCACGCATGCGCAAAAAAGAAATGACCAGCAGCCTGTAACGTACGAAGAACTGTATGATGAGCCGTATGCCATTAATACACTTTTTGTGCAGTTTCAGCCTATTTACGGTGAGTTATGGAAAGCCAACGTCAACGCAGGTTTTGGATTGGAAGCAACTTACTTTCATAAAGATAAAATGCAATTCAGGGCACATGCAAGAAAAACTTATTCGAGGAAGTTTGACCTTACCAGGGATATTGCTCATAAGAACAGTGAAGTGACCAATGAGATTGCTATCCTTAATTATTATGAGTTTGGAGGTACTTATCATGTCAAGGATTTTGATGAGAGCTCAAAAACAAAGATGTTCCTGTACCGAAAAAGCTATAAAGGAGACAAGTGGGCTTCACGTGTACCTTTAAGTGCTGAAATACCTTGCAAAGTAAGGAAAATATATGGTGCCAGACTAGGAGGCCTATTCTTTGATTCCGCTATTGATGTGAACAGATTGCTGGACGCTCAGGATAAAACAATGGAAGTTTTTAAGGATGACCTGGGAGGGCCTATCCCAATAGGTCAGGATGCTAATGGAGAGCCCGAAGATCTGGAAGTTTTTACCAGCATGAATGTGGCAGGTTTGTACCTGGGAGGATCAATGAGCTGGATCCGTAATGTAGCTGTTGATTTTGACAACAAATACCAGGAAGGTGTGGATGATCTTATCCTCACGGCTTTCTTCGATATTATTATTGCACCTTCAGTAGGTCTTGACGACATTCGTGTGGATGGCAGGACATTCTCATCTGATGTGCTTGATACCAGTATATTTGGTTTTAGAGCCGGCCTTGATGGTAAATTTAACAGAACACTGAGCTGGAGTTATGGCGGAGAGGTTGGCATCAGGCCCGGTGTTAAGGGGCAGGGCTTTTATGCACTGATCAAGATCAGCTTCCCTGTATACAGTACTAATCTTGATTATTCTGTAGAGGCATTCGGTAAATAATATAAAATATTGAAATAAATGCGAAGGCTGGTACCATGAAGTATCAGCCTTTTTTATTTTTGTGGTATGGAAATACTTATTCAGAATATAAAAGGTCTTGTGCAGGTTAGAAACACCAGCCTGAAATGGGTGGCTGGAGAGAGTATGGCCGATTTGCCGGTAATCGAAAATGCTTTCTTATACTTGAAGGATGGTAAAATAGCAGATTTTGGATACATGGACAATATGCCGGCTGTGGATGCCGATGAAGTGATCAATGCTTCCGGAAGGTTTGTATTTCCATCGTTTGTTGATTCACATACTCACCTGGTTTTTGCCGCGAGCCGGGAGGAAGAGTTTGTCTACAAGATAAAGGGTATGTCTTATGCTGAGATTGCCGCTAAGGGTGGGGGCATTCTTAATTCTGCCAAGAGACTTCAGCAAACTACTGAAGACGAGCTTTTTGAAAGCGCCATGATCCGTGCCCAGGAGATCATCAGATTTGGTACAGGGGTAGTTGAAATAAAAAGTGGTTATGGGCTTACGACAAGAGATGAAATTAAGATGTTGCGTGTGGCTAAAAGAGTAGGAGAGAGCAGTCCGCTTAGGGTAAAAACTACTTTTCTGGGAGCACATGCCATACCTAAGGATTATACTGACCGCAATGATTATATCAAACTCATTAAGGAGGAGATGATCCCGGCTATTGCTGAGGAAGGGCTTGCTGACTATATCGACGCTTTTTGTGAAAAGGGATTTTTTACGCCAGAAGAGACTGAAGATATTATGGAACACGGCAAGAAGTATGGGATGAAGCCTAAAATCCATGCCAACCAGTTGCATATATCTGGTGGCGTACAGGTAGGTGTGAAGACGGGAGCAGTGAGTGTAGATCACCTGGAAGCCATGGGTGAAGAGGAGATCAAGGCACTTCAGCAAACGGATGTTATGCCTACCTTGCTCCCTGGTGCTGCATTTTTTCTTGGTACATCTTATCCACCGGCAAGGGACATGCTCAATGCAGGCCTGCCGCTAGCGCTGGCTACGGACTATAACCCGGGAAGTGCCCCTTGCGGAAATATGCCATTGATGCTGTCCCTGGCATGTATAAAAATGAAAATGACTCCTGAGGAAGCTATTAATGCAGCTACTATCAATACAGCGTATGCCCTCGAGCTTCAGAATGAGTATGGTAGCATTACCAAAGGTAAGGTGGCTAATGTTTTTATCACCAATGAAATACCATCGTATGCTTATATGCCGTATGCCTTTGGTTCAAACCTTATTCATACCACCATACTCAATGGAGAAATAATCAACAAAGGATTGTTTGATGCAGTTTAACTTCTGACCACTTCAGTACTAAAAGTAATATTGGCTTTTAGCGAAGAGGCTACAGAACAGTACTTTTCAAGTGAAAGTTTTGTTACCTTTTTCAATTCTTCCTCGTTTGCATCAGGAGAGGTGAGGATAAATTTAAGGTGTATATCTGTGTAATATTTGGGAGTTTCATCTCTTCTGGTTCCTTCCGCTTCAATGACGAAATCTACCAGGGTCTTTCTTCTTTTTTTAATCATGAGGGCCACTTCAACAGCCACGCAGCCTGAAAGAGCCGACAAAACCAACTCCATGGGAGACTGGTCAGCCTTGCCCTGGTCCTTCATATCAATCTTTACTTTGAGACCCTGTGAGTTAGTAGCCTCATATTCATAATCTGATACGTATCTTGTTTTAGTAACGGTTTTCATGTTTTAGTATTGAGATATTAGTATTGAGTAATGAGATATCTGGTTAAAATTAAGCTGAAATTCCCGGATGTTAAAGGGTTTCCATAAGCAATGGTTAAACAATGTTAAGATCAGCTAAAGTGTTTTTGGATCAGGTTACTCATTATCTGGCTGGTAAGCGGTTTTGAGATATATTCTTTTACATCAGCATATGTATAGGCTTTGGTGATATCTTCCTGATATACAGATGAGCTGAGCATACACAGGATGGGTCTTTTTGTAAGGTTGGACCGGAAGCTGGTTTGATATTTTTCCAGAAACTGCCATCCATTCATAACAGGCATATTAATATCCAGAAAAATAATATCAGGAAATTCATCCGGAGAGGATTGGGCGGTTTCTTCAAGGTATTCCAGCGCTTCACGCGCCCTGATAAACGTAGTGATCTTATCTGCAGCTTTTGTCGTTTCTATAACCCTTTTATAGATGAAATTAGAAACGTCATCATCATCTATAATTACAATGCTATTCACTTTAGCCATCATCCTCGTCAATTCTTGTCTTTATGTACTTTAAAGTAAACGTTAAAAACGGATCCTACGTTGGGCTCACTTTCAGCCTCTATTTCTCCTCCCATAGATTCAATTTGAGATTTGATAATATAAAGGCCTAAACCTTTACCTTCAGTATCTTCATGAAATCTCTGATACATGCCAAACAGGCGGTCTTTATAGAGCGTAAGATCAATTCCTTTACCGTTGTCTTTTACGGACATGCAAATGTATTCACCTTTATTGTAAGTTCTAACATCTATATGTAAAGGTTTGTCACTTTTATATTTTACAGCATTGGAAACCAGGTTTTGTACAATGCTTTCAAGGAGAGGTTTTTTGAACATAATGTACTTTTCCTGGAAATCAAAATTTAATTCAGCTCCGGAGCTTGCAATTTGTGATGCAAGGTTGGTTGTAACAATGTCAAAAACTTCTTCAAAATAAATCTTTTCATCGGGTTCATAGCGGTTGTCCTTTACCGCTACAAGTTGAATAATATCATTGAGTGTAGACTTTAACTGATCTACTGAGATTTCTATTTTATCCAGAACCTCCGCATTCCCAGAGGCATTGAGGTTTTCCTTATCTATAAACTGGAGTAGAGTATCTATATTAACAACCGGAGCACGCAGATTGTGAGATGTGATATACGCAAACTGTCTCAATTCGTGGTTGGAGGCAGTTAGTTCTTCAGTAAGACTGATAAGCGCATTCTCAGCCTGTTTTCGCTCAGAGATATCGAAGATCATCAATAGTATACAGTTTTTGTTGTCGATGCTGATTAACTCTGCGGAAAGGATTACATCCCTGATGCCATTGTCCCGCGTTCGCAGGCGGCCATCAAAACCGTTTACCCTCCCTTCTCTTTTAAGCTCACTTATAAAGGCATTGCGGTCGCCGTCATCGGCCCAAAAGCCAAGGTCAATGGCCGATGAGCCGATTACTTCTTCCCTGGGCATATTGACTAACTGCAGAAACCTGTCATTGACTTCAAGCAGCTCACCATTTTCGATATGAGATATTGTAATGGGAATCGGGCTGATATGAAAAGCTTTATAGAACCTTTTTTCTGACTCCCTGGCCTCCAGTTCGCTTTTTTTGGTCTTGGTTATGTCACGAATGACAGCAAAGACCTGTCTGGCCTTATATTTTACAATTCTTGCCTCGAAATACATTTCTTCCCCGTCGATACTGATCGAGTACTCAAGGGTTTGAATGGTATTATCATCATGAGCGGCCCTGAACTTCGCAAGGAACTGAGCAGCCAGTTCCGGAGCAAACAACTCCTTGACGTTCCTGCCTACAAGCTCGTGTGGAGGAAGCAGAAGTGTGGACCGGTCCGATACCTGGCAGTGTAGATAAGTCCCGTCAATGTTTAATATAAAAATGATATCGGGCAAGGCGCTAAGCAGTGCTCTGTTGCGATTTTCACTTTCCTTCAGGTTTACTTCAGCCTTCTTTTTATCAGTAATATCCTGTATTGATCCAACCATTTTCACTGCCTTGCCATCCTTGTCAGTAGTAAGCTCTGCCCTGTAGGTTACATACCGTACTTCATTATCTTTTCTGATGATCCGGGCGTCTAGCTGGCAGGGTTCTTTTTTTTTGCAATACATAATTAAATGCTTCCTTTGCTTTTTTTCTATCTTCCGGGTGCAGTACCTCTATGCAATATTCAAATGACGGAGTGACTTTACCGGGTTCTAACCCACATATTCTGTAGTATTCGTCGGACCATAGCAGCTCATGGCTATCCACATGCCACTCCCAACTACCCAGACTTGCCACCCGCTGGGCTTCAATAAGATTGGCTTCGCTTTTCCTAAGCCGGTCTTCTATGGCTTTTTGCTTTGAAACATCCAGTATTATACCTTCGAGGGACAGCATTTTGCCATTTTTGTCGAATATCCCCTGTCCCCGTTCAAACATAAACTTGATATCACCGCTTTTGGTTAATATTCTGTATTGAATTTCGAAGATCTCCCGGTGCTCAAGGGCCTCTCTTATTTTTCTCCAGACATAGTCTACATCATCAGGATGGGTAATTTTTTTTAATGAGATAGGATCATTTTCCCTCAAAAACTCATCAGGCGAATAGCCGGTCAGCTCAGTAGAGCCGTTACTGGCGAAATTCATGGTCCAGTCGGGATCATTTTTGCAGCCATAAACCATACCCGGTAGGTTTTCCAGTATGGTGCTGAGCTTAGCCTGACTTTCCTTAATCAGTTCTTCGCCTTCCTTACGCTCTGTTATAAACTCTGAAAACATGATGATGCCTTTAATGGTGCCGTCAAAATCCCTCCAGGGCGTGTTTTGCCAACGGATCCACTCACGTTTCCCATCTGCTTTGATGAAAAAATCATCTTCTTTCAGAATTGTAGCCCCTTCCAGGCATTTTTTATGTAAATGCTTCCAGTCTTCCCTTACATCTTCAAATATCTCGTAGTGGTTTAATCCTACAATCTTTTCAATGTTCATCTCCTCGTCTTTTACCCACCAGTCTTCAAGGTACTTGGCGCTACATGCCACATAATTCATGTCCTTATCCAGCATGGCAAGGGATAACGGTGTATTTTTGATCAGTTCCTTCAGGTTCTCTTCGGAAGATTTTAAAGAATTAAAGTATTTCTTTTGTTCAGTAACATCTCTTACCACCGATAAAATAACCGTTTGGCCCTCCCATTCAAATGGAACAATTATGGATTCGCCGGTAAGGACGGATCCATCAAAACAAACAAACTCCTGCTCAAATTTTGGGGCGGCACTACCCGTCTCTAATATTGATTGTATTCGCTGCCTGGTAATGTCATAATTTTCTTTTTTTGCGAATTTTTGAATCGAACGGCCGATGATATCCTCTCGTGATGCCGCCTTCAGGAGGTCAGCCGCTGTTTTATTGACATATAAAATAATGCCTTGAGGGGTGTGTATGAGCAGGGCATTAGGGGAATACTTTAAAAGTTTTGAAGTAAATTCTTCATTTTGAGATAAGGCCTTATCAACTGATCTTGTTTTGTCTTTAGGAGAATCAATACATATCCCTGAGATACCCGCTACTTTTTCTTCTTCATCAAAAATACAATCTCCGGAGAAGGTTAATAGTTTTAAGGTCCCTGATGGGGTTTTGATCCGTGCTTCGTAAGTGAAGCTGATATTGGCATTCAATGCATCATTTATGGTTTGTTTAAAACCTGGTCTGTCCTCCTCATGAACAATATTGAGTAAGTCATCTAAGCTTTTAAGGAGAGAGTGAGGGGTCTCAAACATATCACGGCATATTGCTGACAACATAATCCTGTCTTGCTCAGCATTCCAGTTCCATAGGCCGGGATTGCTACTTTCCCTCGCGATTAGCAATGGAAAATAGGATTTTTCAAGATGTTCATAATACTCTTTCTTGACGGGCATCTTTAGAAATATAGAAAAAAGCGGACAAAAATACCATTATCAAAGAGTATTCTTGTTATTGACTCGTAACATTTAGTTGAATGGGGATGTTAGTTAATTAATGGAGCATTTAGTCGAAATACCCGTCTTCCCCTTATCAATCCTACCCCTCCCCAACGAGCTGATTCCATTACATATATTTGAATTCAGATACCGCGAGCTTTTAAAAGATGTTGAAGAAAAAGATGTCAAATTTGGTATATATTATACCCATGGACTTAATACTGATCGGGTGGGGGCTTTGATGCGCCTTGAAGGTATATTGAAACGCTACGATACAGGGGAGTCAGATATTGTAACTAAGTGTGTGGATACTTTTTTGCTAACGAAATATTACAATCAGTGGCTCCCTTATCCATACCCGGGGGGGAAGGTTTATATGCTAAATGCCAATGAGCAGCTGCAAGTCAGTTCCAGGTTTTCTGATGAGTTTAAAAGTTTTATGGCACTTAAAAATATAACCGACGTTGGTGCTGATTTTAATATTCATGATATAGCCAACGAGTTGAATCTTGATATTGGAGACAGGCTTAAATATTTGAAATTGCTTACTCGGGAAAAAAGAGAGAATTTCTTAAGAGAACGCTTGAAGTATCAAAAATTTATACTTGAGCAGGAAAGACAACATAAAAATAATTTCTATCTCAACTAGCTGCCCGGGAAAGACATCAGGTCAATGAAGGTAGGGGTTGCATCAAAAGTCTCACCGGTAGCAACCCCTACCAGCCGGACTTTGGATACAACCTCTTTTTTTGTGGGATTACATATTTCTTCTATACTGTCCGCCTACTTCAAACAAAGCGTCTGTAATTTGACCCAGTGAACATACTTTGCAGGCCTCCATGAGAGCCTCAAAGAGGTTTTCATTTTGAATAGCACTCTGCTGGATTTTCTTCAGTTCTTCTGTTGCCGTCTGATCATAATGCTTGTGCAGCCTGCCCAGCATTTCTATCTGGTATTCTTTCTCCTCAGTGGTAGCCCGGATCACCTCCTGTGGTGTTACGGTAGGAGAACCTTTGGAGCTAAGGAAAGTATTAACACCTATGATCGGGTATTCGCCCGAGTGTTTCAACGTTTCGTAATGCAGACTTTCTTCCTGGATTTTGCTTCGCTGGTACATGGTTTCCATGGCCCCCAGTACACCACCCCTTTCCGTAATCCTGTCAAATTCGGATAATACTGCTTCTTCAACCAGATCGGTCAGCTCTTCTATAATAAATGACCCTTGTAACGGGTTTTCATTTTTGGCAAGCCCCAGCTCCTTATTGATGATCAGCTGGATGGCCATGGCACGACGGACAGAATCCTCCGTAGGCGTGGTAATGGCCTCGTCATAAGCATTGGTATGCAGTGAATTACAGTTGTCATAAATTGCATACAATGCCTGCAGTGTGGTACGTATATCATTAAAATCTATCTCCTGGGCATGCAAAGACCTTCCTGATGTCTGGATATGGTACTTTAGCATTTGAGATCTTGCATCCGCACCATACTTTTCTCTCATAGCCTTTGCCCAGATTCTTCTGGCTACACGGCCAATGACTGCATATTCGGGGTCTATACCATTGGAGAAGAAGAATGAAAGATTAGGGGCAAACTTATTGATGTCCATTCCGCGGCTCAGATAGTATTCCACATAGGTGAAGCCGTTGGCCAGCGTAAATGCCAGCTGAGTAATTGGATTAGCTCCTGCCTCGGCAATATGGTACCCCGAGATGGATACGGAATAGAAGTTTCTTACATTACGGTTGATGAAGTACTCCTGAACATCACCCATTAGCCTAAGGGCAAATTCTGTTGAGAATATACAAGTATTCTGAGCCTGATCTTCCTTAAGGATATCGGCCTGTACGGTGCCTCTTACCGCACTCAATGTTTCTTTTTTGATTTTTTCGTAGACATCCTTTGGTAATACCTGATCCCCCGTTACGCCAAGTAGCATAAGGCCAAGACCATCATTGCCGGAGGGCAGTTTACCCTGATACTCAGGACGCTGATCATTTTTATAGATGCTGCTTATTTTCTTCTCCACTTCTTTTTCCAGACCGTTTTCTTTAATGTAGATCTCGCATTGCTGGTCAATGGCGGCATTCATAAAGAAGCCTAGCAGCATAGGCGCAGGGCCATTAATGGTCATGGAGACCGAGGTTTTAGGATCAGCCAGATTGAACCCCGAATAAAGTTTTTTGGCATCATCAAGGCAGCATATAGAAACACCTGAGTTACCTATTTTTCCATAAATATCTGGACGATGATCAGGGTCGTTACCATAGAGGGTTACCGAATCGAATGCAGTGGAAAGCCTCTTTGCCGGCATATCCAGACTTACATAATGGAATCTGCGGTTTGTTCTTTCAGGCCCGCCTTCCCCTGCAAACATTCTGGTCGGGTCTTCGCCCTCACGTTTGAAGGGGTAGATACCAGATGTATAAGGGAACTCTCCCGGGAAGTTCTCCTGAAGGCCCCATTTAAGCAGGTCACCCCAGGCTTCATACCTGGGCACGGCCACTTTAGGGATCTGGCTATGTGATAAAGATTCTGTATGCGTTTTAATGGAGATGTCCTTACCACGGACACTGAATGTATAAACAGGTTCCTTGTACTTGCTTATTTTTTCAGGCCACTCGTCCAGTATCTTTTTGTTGCGGGGATCAAAATCAAGAGCCACCTTTTCATAGGATGCTTCCAGTCCTTTGATCAGGCGGTCTTTATCTTCAATATCTGATTCTTTGAGTGTATCTATAGACTTTCTGATGCTATAGAGCTTTTGCGCCACCTCTCCCTGATCTTCAACCCACTTGTCATAATTGCGGTTGTTTTCTGCAATCTCAGAAAGATAGCGGGTCCTTTTAGGGGGAATAACGAAAATCTTTTCTGACATCTCGTTGCTGATCTCAAAAGTAGAGTTCAGATCGGCTCCTGTCTCTTTCACAATCACATCCATGATCTCCTTATAAAGCCTGTTCATGCCCGGATCGTTGAATTGAGATGCGATGGTGCCAAATACAGGTATGTCTTCGTCACTGACTTCCCAAAGGCCGTGGTTTCTTTTGTACTGTTTTTTTACATCTCTTAGGGCATCAAGAGCGCCTCTTTTATCAAATTTATTGATGGCGATGACGTCGGCGAAATCGAGCATATCGATCTTTTCAAGCTGAGTAGCTGCTCCATATTCGGGAGTCATTACATAAAGGCTTACGTCGGAGTGGTCAGTGATTTCGGTATCTGACTGGCCGATACCTGATGTTTCCAGGATGATCAGATCGTATTCGGCAGCTTTTAATACCTGGATAGCTTCAGCCACGTGTTTGGATAGTGCAAGGTTTGACTGTCTTGTAGCCAGAGAGCGCATATAAACCCGGTTGTTGCGGATGGCGTTCATCCTTATCCTGTCTCCCAAAAGGGCTCCGCCAGTTTTTCTTTTCGACGGATCAACAGAGACTATGGCTATATTTTTATCTTCAAAATCGATAAGGAATCGGCGTACCAACTCATCTACAAGCGATGATTTACCTGCTCCACCGGTTCCGGTAATACCAAGCACTGGTATTTTCACCGCTTCCGCCTTTTTGTGCACTTCTGCAAATTCGGGAGCGGACTGCTCGGGGTAGTTTTCTGCGGCGGATATCAGGCGTGCAATGGCTTTAGGATCTTTGATCGGAAGGTGCTTTACTTCTCCGTTAAGGTTATTACCTGTAGGGAAGTCACATTTTTCTACCATATCGTTGATCATCCCCTGCAGCCCCATTGATCTGCCATCATCTGGGGAATAAATGCGGGTGATGCCGTATTGGTGCAACTCCTCGATCTCCTCAGGAAGGATGACACCGCCACCACCTCCAAAGATCTTAATATGTCCGGCCCCTTTTTCATTTAGCAGGTCATGCATATACTTGAAGTATTCAGTATGTCCACCCTGGTACGACGTCATGGCTATAGCCTGGGCATCTTCCTGAATAGCTGTGTTTACTACCTCTTCTACACTTCTGTCGTGGCCGAGGTGTATTACTTCGCATCCGGTGGCCTGGATGATCCTTCTCATAATGTTAATGGCGGCATCGTGGCCATCAAAGAGGCTGGCGGCAGTAACAATACGTACTTTGTTTTTGGGCTTGTAAGGGGCTATTTGCTTCATTATATTTTAGGATATTCCGATTCACAAAATCAGATTCAAAATTATCGAATAATTCGTGATTTTGCTAACAATCATTAGTTAGGATGTGCGCCGCTTACTGTTCCAGCAAGGATTTCAATTTCAATATGGCCGTTTCATTATTATGCGTGTGGATATTTTCTATCAGGCTTTCTTTTTCTCTGCGTGTCAGGCGCCAGCTTAGAGATGCCCTTCGCACATTTTCCATGCGCAGGCTGTCGGCAGTGGACAGGTTTTCCTTGGCGTACTCCCGTGGTATATACTCAATATCAATGCGCTCAATATTGCCATCGAACCATTCGCGGGCATACTCCATTTTGCTGTCGTTGGTGATGTCCTGGAGGCTTTCAAAGTTTTGATATATACTGCTGATCGGCATGGAAAACCTCTCAAATAATGAGAGATTGGTTTCTTTACTTATGGAACCATTCTTTTCAGAATCGCGGATGGATACGAAGATCACACCACTGGTATTTTCGCTGATCCATTCATTAAAGGCAAAAAGGAACTTGATAGCGTCTGAAATTCCAAAATTATCTGTAATGCCGGCATCCATTATTTCGATAGGCGGCTGGCTTGGCAAGGTAATGTTCGGCGTTATGTACGGAAAAGTCGCACTCATTCGCAGGCCGGAAAGGAATCTGAGGTTTTCGGCACTCTGCTCTTCAAACAGCCTTAAGAACTCAACGCCACTGAGCTTTTCACCGCTGTAAGTTGAATCGGAGCGATCCATCATATAGGAAACATACTGAGGTGAAATATAAAGTTTTCTTCCATCGTTGATCACCGTCGGGGCCATGATCATCATAGGGATCTCGCTCTTCCTTTCGGGCTCCCGGTATGCCATCAAGGGCTTGTCAATAACAAATTCGGTATTTTTATTGAGTTGGTTTTCAAAGGCATATCCGCGATCTTTATCATACTTCAGGCCGTTATATTCAAAATCCTGGAAACCAACAAATGCATCATTCATCAGAAGGCTGAAAATAATTGCGTTGAGGTTGTCACTGGCAATTTTATCCTGGTATTCCTTGGCATGCCGGTCAATGTTTTTGTCACTCAAACCTCTCAAATAAAGCTCGCGATAGTAGCTGGCCCCTATTAACCCACCGGATGCCCCTGTTATAAGCATGGTGTTCTTCATGAGTTGCCCGTTCGTCAGGCTGTCAGTGTATTGGAGTACGTTCAGTGTCCATAATGCGGCCCGCTGGCCACCGCCACTCACACAAAGGAATATCATCTTAGGCTTTTTGTCAGCAGGAAATTTATTTCGCCAGTTATTAAGTATCTCAAGGGTTTTCTGCTTATCCTTTTCCCTGTTTTCGCTGCTGTTAAGTTCCTCAATACGGCCTATGGTATATGGGGCCGGAGCGGTGGTATAGTCGAGTCCGAAGGCTTTATAGGTTTTATTAAAAAAACCTTCTTTGACCAAGGAGTTAACAATGATAATAACCACTAACGCAAACGTAGATGACCAGCTGCCAAACCAGTAGGAAAATGCACCCACAAACATGACAAAGATGGTTAGTAGCAAAGTGAAACTCGCAGCTGCCGGCAGCTGAAAAGCTTCGTAGTCCCTGAAAATGCCCATAACTAACAGCAATAACAGGATGAACAGCTCAATGATGACCAGGTTAAAGTGATTTTGATCAAATACCTGGAGTATGGTGTTGCGGTCATAAAAACCCTTGTCGTCCTCAACTTTCTGGAAGGCAAAATTAAGATTGAGAAAGTGATCTACACGGCTTTGTTTTTTCTTCGCTATGTTAAGTTTTTTCATAGCGCTTGCCCTGGTTACTTTTATATTCTGCTTTAATTTTTCATCTACTTTGCAAACCACATACTTAAAGATGTCCTTATTGGTAAACCAGAAGTAACCAAATAGCAGAATCGTCATACCTACATAGCCAAGAAGCAAACCCAAAAGATTCCGAAGAAGCATGTCATGCTCCACAAATTCATTGGAAACCTGGTATTGTATGATGAAGATCACATAGCAGAAAAGAAACACAAACGGAATGATGCTGTTATTGAGGCTGAATATAGTGAATGGTTTGGATTGAATACCTATAAACGAAAACCTATGGCCGTCATTAATGTAGGTGGTGATATGAAAGGCAATGCTGAAGCCGGCAATAACGATCCCCATGATGAAGAAACTGAAGAAATTCACCTTATTCATATAAACGGGATCAAGAAACAAATAAGGGATACCCAGATAGTTACCGAAGTTACCCGACACAATAGCAAAGAGTATGACCCAACAGATCAGCAGGACATGATTTCTCTTAAAATGATTCAACAACAACCTAACCGGGAAAGAATAATAGACAGTGTCTACAACCCTACGCAACTTCTTAATCATTTACTTAAGTTAACACTTTTTTTGCTCCCTGCATAGAGTTCGTATTCTAAAAGTCTGCAATCTATTTTGCCATTAAAAAATTCTATTCGGCGCTTGGTTCTGAGCCCTATTTTCTTGGCCAGGTTCATGTTTCCCGTAAATATATAGCCGGTGTAGCCCTGAGCTTTGTTTTTGAAAAAATCACCAATTTCCTGATATATGTCAGCTAGTTTTTCTTCCTCTCCCAAACGCTGACCATACTCAGGATTGATAAATATTACACCTTTGTTAGGTTCGGGAACGGGAATATCCCTGAAATCGCCCGTATGAAACTCGATCAGATGTTCAACTCCGGCTTCACGGGCGTTGCGTTGAGCAGCGGTTACAGCTTCCGGGTTAAGGTCTGAAGCAATGATCTTAAAATCAATATCATTCCTGATATTGCTCTTGGCTTCTGTTTTTAATTGCTCCCAAACGGCTGGATTGTAGAGTTTTACATGCATGAAGCCGAAGTTGTCACGCATAAGACCGGGAGCCCGGTGAGTGGCTGTCATGGCGGCTTCTATGGCCAGCGTTCCGCTACCACACATGGGGTTTAAAAAGTGGCTTTTATAATCCCATTGCGAGGTCAGTATAGTAGCAGATGCCAGAGATTCCATCATAGGTGCCTTCATTGGGATTTTTCTGTAGCCATGTTTGGCAATGGTTTCGCCCGATGTATCTATGTAAATGCTGGCATGTTCATCAGTCCAGTGAAGGAAAAGCACTGTTTTAGACAGGTCTTTGCCAGAATCAGGCCTTTTGCCAAATCTATCTACAAAGCGGTCAGCAATGGCATCTTTGGCGCGGAGGCTGGCAAACCGTACATCTTGTATGAACCTGTTGCTGACAAAGCTTTTGATACTGATATAACCGTCGGCATCAAAATAGTTTTCCCATGGGATGTTCCTGAGGCGTTTATACAATTGGTCAGGGTGATCGGCCCTGAATGATTTGATATGAAACAGTACCCTGTTGGCAGTTCTCAAGTGCAGGTTCAGCTTCAAAGTATCGTCGAAGGTACCGGAAAGCTCCACGCTCTGGTGATCGGTTTTTACGGTTTGATAACCCAGTTGGCGGACTTCTTTTTCCAGATGTGGTGCTACACGAGGTGAGCAGGTAATTACGATTTTCGAAGTTGTCATAAAGTTTGGAGTTCCTTGAAAATGCTCTTGATAAACATTCTGTAAAGATGATTGTATTTATAGTGTCAAAACAAGTTTGTAAAACTAATAAATACCGTCATGAAAAAGTTTACCGTCAAACAATTATTACCGGGTTGCGCTTTGCTTCTGGTATTTTATGCATGCGCCCCTGAATACGGAGCTCATTTTTCAAAAACCGACAATTTTTACAAACCAGATAAGGAACTGACAAACACTGGATACGCTGACCCTGCAAATGAGGTGAATGATGAAGTAGCTGAGTCAGTTCTTCCGATTAGCACTAAAACAGATTATAAAGAGCCTGAGACGCCTCAAATGGATCAATATATTGTTAGCAGCGAAGAGGCTATCCCGGTGGCTCCAAGCCCATCCATGAATAAACTGGTAGAGAAGCACAGGGAGAGAATTGATGGGATCAAAGCCATGGACCTTGAGTCAAAAGAAATGAAAAAAGAGCTTAAAAAGGCTAAGAAAAAAGCAAAAAAGGAGATAAAGAAGGAAATAAAAAAAGAGATCAGGGAGATCAGAGACCATAATGCCAGTGATCAGTATGTACTTATGATGATACTTGCAGTGATCATACCTCCGCTGGCAGTAGGACTGACCTATGGAGTAATCGATAAATTCTGGATTAGCCTGCTGCTGACGATCCTGTTCTTCATCCCAGGTATGATCTATTCCCTAATAGTCGTTCATGACCACTTCAGATAGTTTTTGATGTTTCATAACCAATTTAAAACCAGTCATTTCTGACTGGTTTTTTTGTGAATTTCACAGCACTACAACCCAGCTTTACTAAGCCTTCCAGGGTTAGTAAAGCTTACCGCTCAAGACCCGCAGGCCTAAGTCAGCCAACGCCATCTCAGGGAGTGCCCTGTTCAGTCATCCAATGAGGTTACTTAGGTTTGATCTAAACAGGGAAAGGCCATCCAGTGTTAAGCTTAGACACTCATCGGGTGACAATTAAAACCCTCTCAAGGTTCTTCAAATTTTCCTGCCTTTACCCCGGTCATTTGGCCAAAGCCCCATCCGTTACATTACACCAGTGAAAATATGATTACCTGCTACCTAAAGTATGTTATTGATCCTTACAAGCTTAAAGAATTTGAGCATTATACTAAAACATGGATTCCACTGGTCAATAAATTTGGAGGTGTTCACCATGGGTATTTTTTACCTGGTAATCCTGCTGTCGTTTGTGGGGATAGGAATTTATGGGCTGGTGGACAATCCTAACGTGGAGCAGCTTGGCCCTGCAATTTGGGAGACACCCATTTGCTGCTGACTGGGGGGATGGTAATCTTTGTAGCTTACGAGGGCTTTGAGCTTATCGCCAATGCAGCCTCTGATATGGAGAGCCCTGAGAAAAATCTGCCTAAGGCCTATTACTATTCAGTAATTTTTGTCATCCTGCTGTACTTTATCATTGCAGTGGTCACGGTTGGCTCATTGCCCTTCAAGGGAATTGCCACTGCCCAGGACTATGTGCTTGCCGAAGCGGCCAGCCCCATGTTGGGAAAAATTGGTTTCTTGATTATTACAGTTTAAACGGTGAATAAATTACTGGTACCAAAGAACAGACTTTACTATCTTACCTAAGCAAAGAGTCCTGAGTTGTGATCAACTAGTACTCACTTAAAAGTATAAGTTATGAAAAAAGCCCCTCAATTACCCGACTTGCCTTTTCACGCATGGACTGATACCCGCCTTACACTTCATTTGATATTGCAGATTATCGGCAAGTCCCGGTTAAAACTTACTGCAAGGAAAAACCACTGGTGGTATATCACCCTTTATGTTACCTCACGAGGCTTTGGCACTCATAGCATTCCTATTAATGATGGTCAGGATAGTGTCGATATAGAGTTTGACATACTGAGAAAGGAAGTCGTCATATTGTGCAGTACAGGAACAGTAATGACCATATCTCTTGAAAGTAGCCCTGACATTGCCACTTTCTACAAGCAATATATGGATGCTCTGGCCAGCCTTGGGCTACATCCTCAGTTTGTAGCGAAGCCTTTTGACATGGGTATTGAAGAATCTTTTGAACAGCTGACAATGTATCGTCAATACGACTGGGATTTCATCCATAGGTTCTGGAAGCTAATGAGGTGGAATAATGCTATTTTTAAAGAGTTCAGTGGAATGTTTTACGGCAAGACCTGCCCTGTTCAGATCTATTGGCATCATCTGGACCTGACTGTTACCCGGTTTTCCGGGAAGAAACTACCTAAAATGGATGGGTCTGCCCGCATTCTGGAAAAGGACACCTACTCACACGAACAAATAAGCTTTGGCTTCTGGGCAGGCGATGACAACCTGCAGGAACCTATGTATTACTCTTACACCTACCCGTCGCCCGCAGGCATTGATAAGGAAACGTTACAGCCCGAAGCCGCCAAATGGGCAGAAAGCAATGGCAGTCCCATGGCACTATTAAGGTATGAAGATGTGAAAAATGCGGATGATCCTGCCGGGGCTGTATTAGCCTTTCTGGAAAGTGCTTATCAAGCTGGAGCAAGGCGGGCAGGATGGAATATGGAGGAATTGAAAGTGCCTTCTATTAAAGAGCTGTAATTAGTCATTTTATAATTTCTTGAAAACTTAACCTAATCTGTAACCTTTCAAAAAAGCAAAAGGACTATTTTAGTGTCGTTTTTATTAGGCCTTAGCTATATCCATGCGGCAATTTAATTTCTTCTTTCCGGTCTGTCTTATCTTTTTTCTACTGGTCTTAACGGTTTCATGTAAAAACGATGACTTCGGCTCTATTCCTGAAAAAGAAAAGCGGCTCACCATTTTCTTGTTTAATGATCCGCACGGTCAATTGGATAACTTTGCCAAGATCAAGCATATCGTAGATGCTGAAAAGGAGAAAACCAATGTGTTACTGGTATGTGGAGGGGATATATTTTCCGGCAACCCTATCGTTGATCAATATAACAAGAAGGGCTACCCTATGGTGGACGTTATGAACAGGGCAGGGGTAGATATAGCGGTATTGGGCAATCATGAGTTTGATTACGGTGTGCCTATTCTGAGCAATCGCTATGCAGAAGCCGAGTTTGATTGGGTTTGTGCCAATGTCAATACAAGTGGAAGTGAGCTTCCGCAACCCGATCCTTATAAAACATTAACCATTGACGATTTGAAGATAACTGTACTTGGTCTTGTGGAAACCAACGGAAAAGAAGGAGAGGTTATCCCCTCAACCCACCCTTGGCGTGTTATGGATCTGGAATTCCAGCCTTATACGGATGTGGCAGGCCAATATCAATCTCTGAAGACAAGCGAAAATGCAGACGTATATATGGCATTGACCCATCTGGGAGAGTACACTGATAAAAAGTTAGCCAATGACTTTCCGTATTTTGATTTGATCGTAGGAGGGCATAGCCACACTTTTGTAAACGAGAAGGTAAACGGTATCCCGATATTTCAGGTAGGCTCATACCTTTCGCATTTGGGTAAGATAGAGCTTACCGTTGAAGGTGGGAAGGTAGAGGTAATTGACACTGATCTGATTGATTTAAATGAGTATACTGAGGTAGATGAAGAGTTAAAGGGCATTATTGATGCGTATAATGATGCGCCGGAGTTTGAAGAAGTTGTCGGTTATGCTACGTCGTACCTTAATACTACGGAATTGGGATGTTTTTATACTACTGCTTTGAAAGAATACATGGGGGTAGATGCATCTTTTCAAAATGGTGGAGGCATACGGGCAGGGATTGATGAGGGGGATATTACAGCTATGGAGATATACAGGATGGATCCCTTCAACAATGGAAGTGTGGTATTTACAATGACGGTAGCTGAAATAAAAGACTTCTTTGAAAGTACCGGAACCCGGATGCACATTTCCGGCATTACACTGGAAAATTCAGGTTCGGGAATTATCATTTACAATGAATCCGGAGACGAGATGAGTGATAGCGAAACGGTTACGATCGGAATCAACGACTACATACCTGCTGTTCATGACAGCTACTTTAATTATAGCGGAGCAGATATTAAGGAATTGACCTCGGCAGAAACTATCATCCAATATTTGAAGACAGTCAATAGTACAGTGGATTATGAAGGGTGTGACAGGTATTTTTAATAATATGGAAGTTGAAATAGAAATCTACGACAAAAGGGAGCATTCTACTACCAGGTTGTATGTAGAACAGATTGCTGATAACAAATTCAGAATGCTTGATAATGATATTTTCAATTTCAGGTTGACCCTTGGGACGGAGTTTGAAACCATCATCAATAACGAGGGAAAGCATCAGATAGTAAAAATCACCAAAGAATCAGAATACATAACAAGGTGTTTCTTTTTATCTCCCGAATACAAAGAGTCAGACTACAGGTTGCTTGGTGATGAACTGACAAAGAGAGGAGGTTTCTGGCAGGTGGATTTTGGAGGTATTGCTACCGCTAATTTTCCCAAAGGTTTTGAATTTGATATAGATAGATTAGCCAGCGATCTTAACCTGTCCTGGACAGAAATTGGAGATGATGAATAAATTCATTTTTGAGTCTTTTTCTAAATGAGGTGCTCTGCAGAGCAACATAAAATGAATGTAGATTGGATGAGCACTATTGTTAAAAAATAAAATTCCAGGATGTGCACTTAAATTACAGTCAGTTCTATCAAATTTTTACAAAATAAAACTCAGGAAATTATAAAGTTTATTAATTTGGAATTTGATTAGGTAGCACATCAGCCTGGGGCATTATCATTTATCAACAAATTACAATTATGGGACTATTTAGCAGCATCAGAGGGGAGTTCATCGACATTATAGAGTGGACCGATAATACCAATAATACCCTGGTATATCGGTTTGAACGACACGATAATGAAATTAAAAATGGAGCAAAACTTACCGTAAGGGAAGGTCAGGCAGCGGTATTTATTAACGAAGGCCAGCTTGCCGATGTGTTTTTGCCAGGCATGTACACCCTCACTACGGCTAACCTGCCTATTCTTTCCACCCTCAAAGGCTGGAAATATGGCTTCGATAGTCCGTTTAAGGCCGAAGTGTATTTTGTTAGCACCCGTAAGTTTACCGATCAGAAATGGGGCACGAAAAACCCCATAACCCTTTCCGACAGCCGGTTCGGTATGTTGGAGATCCGGGCCTTCGGTACCTATGTGATGAAGATTAATGACCCCGCTCTTTTCATCCGCGAAGTGGTAGGTACAGATGGTCACTTCACTACCGATGAGATCAACAATCAGCTCCGGAGCCTGGTAGTTACACGTTTTACAGATGCCATTGGAGAGGCTGATCTTCCCGTAGAAAAATATGCTGCGAATACCAACGAGATATCAGGGTTGGTGCAAGGCATTATGCAGGAAGATTTTAAGGTCTACGGTATTGACCTCGCCAATTTTCTCATAGAAAACATCTCCATGCCGGATGAAATTAAGAGCGAGATATTCGAACTAAGCAGGCTCAACGCTGTGGATTTGGATAAATTTGCCAAAATTAAGGCAGCCAAAGCCCTGGAGAAAGCGGCAGAAAACGAAAGTGGTACAGCCGGTGCAGGTATGGGCATGGGTATGGGCTTTGCTATGGCCAACCAGATGGGCCAGGCCTTCTCCCAACAGCAGAACCAACAAACACAAGGCGGACCACCACCACTTCCCAACCAGGTGGCGTTCTATGTGGCTATCAATGGACAGCAGGCCGGGCCATATGATATGGCAGCTTTGCAGCAAATGGTTGCTCAGCAACAAATCACCAGGGAAACTTTGGTCTGGAAGCAGGGCATGGGCAACTGGACGGCAGCAGGTCAGGTACCCGAACTTAATAACTTGTTTGGTAGCGTACCACCACCACTTCCTCCTCAATAATAATTATGGATCAACAATTAAATCAGGAGGCTGCTACTACAGGTACCTTTGGCTGCACCTCCTGCGGTGCGGATTTAAAATACAGAGTTGGAACTACCGAGCTGGTATGCGATTACTGTGGTGCAACCAACGAAATTCCTCAATCAGAAGTCGCCATTGAAGAGCTGGATTTTGAGGCTCATCTTGATCAGGCATCCGTAGCCCAGGACCACATGGAGCTAAATGTGGTAAAATGTTCTGTTTGTGCCGCAGAATCTTCACTGGAGCCGAACATTACGTCATCACACTGCCCATATTGTGATACACCACTGGTGATAAGCAGTGCCCATATCGAAGATATATTACAGCCCAAAAGCCTGTTGCCATTTAAGGTTACCAAAGACGAAGCTCTTAAGGCATTCCGTAAATGGATTAATGGCCTCTGGTTTGCTCCCAACGCCCTGAAAAAAGCAGTGCTTTCATTTGACCATTTCAAGGGAGTTTACCTGCCATACTGGACCTATGATGCCAATACGGACACACCCTATATCGGGCAGAGAGGAGAGTATTATTACATAACAGAAACCTATACAGCTACCGAAAACGGCAAATCGGTGACTAAAACCAGACAAGTTCGTAAAACCCGCTGGTACTCAGCCTCAGGTCGTGTTCAGCAGTTCTTCGACGATGTGCTGGTGCCTGCATCCCGGAGCCTGCCTCAAAAACAGGTAACGGCCCTGCAACCCTGGGACCTGAACAACCTCATTCCGTTTGATGCCAAATACCTGAGCGGCTTTATTACCGAAAAATACCAGGTTGATCTAAAGCAGGGCTTCGGCCACGCCTGTAGAATCATGGATGGCCGTATCTCCAACCTGATCCGTCAGGATATCGGAGGCGACGAGCAACGGATTCTCAATTACAAAACAGGCTATTCCGACATAACCTTCAAGCACATACTGCTACCGGCTTACGTGAGCGCATATAACTTCAAAGGCAAACTATACCGCTTTTTAGTCAATGCCCGAACAGGAACCGTACAAGGCGAGAGACCATGGAGTATAATCAAGATCGTACTGACAATCCTCGCTGTTATAGGTATTTCAGCCCTTTCTTATTGGCTTTTCAGGAAGTAAGGACAGGTGCATTTACCATCAGTTCCTCCAGCCTGTGCCTGTCCCCAGACAGGCACGCTGACAGATGGAATATACTACATACTAAAGATGATCTGTAGGGGGACCGGAACATGGAAAGTTCTGCTATCTTCTGTTATAGCAAAGTAAAAATTCCTTCTTCCGCGACGGAGAGGGCATTCAGGCTATGGCCAAAGGCCCTGGGCAGGGTGAGGTAAAATACTACCCTCCCACCGATGTCCAGCGGCAGCTTTCATATGCAGCAAATACCATAAAACTCTCAAAATCAAAAGCCTGAACAAAGATGCAGCCTTTTTATAATCCACCACATTATAACCAAAAGCCCTGCAAGGGAGAATCACCACTACCTGGAGATATTATCTACTGCCAATGCCCCATAGCAATCTGACTTTACCAAACTGTCGGAATTTAAGCAATGTCCAGTTTTTTAGTTCTGCCAGCTATTGGTTTGGTAAAATCAAACAACTCCTTTAACACTTCATTTACAGCCTTTAACAACCCATTAACATAAATACTGATTGAAAAAATGTTGTTTTACCATTTCAATAATCAACCAAACCATTATGAAACTACCCCTAATCCTTATCGCCCTTGTATTTAGTCACTTTGTACACGGGCAAAATCCTGATACATATTCTGCAAAAGGGCAAACCCATTTGATCGGAGAGTTTGACCTCACTGTACTTGAAACCGATACTGCATATAGCAAATGGTACAAGGAGAGTTATGAAAATGCCCAATTAGATCTTTCAAAAACAGACTGGAAAGAAAATCTGGATAATACAAAGGTCGAAATTTACATGGGTACCTGGTGCGGAGACAGCAAAAACTGGGTGCCGAAATTTGTGAGAATGTGGGAAGAACTTGGCCTTGAAAGAAGTCAGCTAAAATTCATAGGCTTGTATGGTTCCGGTGACCATTATAAGCAAGGGCCTGAGAGCGAGGAGAAAGGGAAACAGATACACAGAGTTCCGACCTTTATCTTTAAAAAAGATGATACCGAGTATGCCAGGATCGTTGAAAGCCCATCCTCTGATTTGATTACAGATGTCGCCCAGATAGCATTAGGGTATCCTCCAAAACCGAATTATAAAGCTGCTAATTTTCTTCTGGATCACTTTACAAAAAACACTATGGGTCAAATGCGAGAACAGAAAAGATACTACCTCTACAGCACATACCACATGGTTGGGAAAAGCAGCGAGTTAAATACTTTGGGCTATGTGTTACTGAAAGCTGGTGAAACGGAAAAGGCTATTTATATTTTCGAGCTTAATACCCACCTGTTCAGGTATGAACCTAATGTTTACGATAGCTATGGAGAAGCGCTGGCAGCGGCCGGGAATGTAGAAGAGGCTAAAAAACAGTACCAAAAAGTCCTGGAGCTTGACCCGGAAAATGATAATGCAAAACAACAATTAATGACTTTGAAAGACTAATCCGGCATTGTCTTTTAAGCATTTTTAAAGAAACTCATTGGCATAGCCGGCTTAAGATAATCCTGAAAGTAAGGCGGCTATGGTCGAAGATTTGGTTATATTTCCTGAGTCTTATTATGGGTTTTTGTCAGATTATACGGAGTTTATACATTGCGATGGCCATGCTTTGGTGCCACACGACTCATGGTCAGTATCTTAACGAAATATGCAACGAACAAGTAAGTAAAAGAGATAGCCTGATCCGGGAAATACTTTATGTCCGCCCGAAGGAAGCATTAGAACTGGCCAGAGAAAATCACAAAGCCGTTCAGAGACAGTATGATAATGACAAATGCAAAGGACGGGTATTGCTGACTCTGGGGCTGGCGGAGCAATATACAAATGACCTTGTTAAATCTGTTGAATACTTAAAGCAGGCCAATACGATATTCGAAAGCGAGGCAATGTATGAGGCATTGGTTGAAAGCCATAACCTCATTGGTGGTAGTTTTTATAAAACAGGTCAGATAGATCTAACCATCAAGTCTACCCAGAAAGCGCTGGAAGTAGCCCAAATACATGGATTAACTGACAAAATTCCTGTTTTATATAATAATCTTGCCGGGGCATATAAAGAACTAAATCAATTTGAGGCTGCACTGAAATATGCAAACCTTGCTATTGAGGAAGTGGCAGATCAAAAGGATTTTACAGGGTTAATGTACGCTTACAGCACAAAAGGGGAAATATTGCTCAGTCTGGAGCAATACGATAGTGCATTGTACTTCATGGAGCAAGCCTACAACACAGGCAATCTTCACAATTTACATATTGACTATTCCGAAGCATTTTGCCTCTACGGGATAGCTGTGAACCACTTCTACCTGGGTAATACCGATCTGGCCATGTCATTAGGCAACAAAGCGTATCAAATAGCCAATAAAGATCATATGGTCTTTATACAAAGAGATATAGCACTCCTGATGTCTCAGCTATGGCACCGGATCGGCAATATAGACAGTGCCTTTTTTTACCAGTCGAGAGTGCTGGAAATAGATGATAAAATACAGTCGAAGGAAAAGACAAGTCAACTGAACAATATTATTTTCAGAGAACAGGAAGAAAAGATGGAACGGCAGATTGTTAAAACTAAAAAACAACAAAACATTTCCATAGTAGGTGCCATTGTGGCCTTTGCGTTGATATGCCTGCTTCTGCTTTTTGTTATGGTCAATAAGAAAATACGGAGCCTGTACCAGCAGCTGAAGGCTCAAAAAGAAACTATTGAGGTATATAATCATCAATTAGCAGCACAGCGGGACGAACTTGATAACCTGAACCAATTAAAAGACAGGATGTTTTCAGCAGTAATACATGATTTTAAAACACCTATCAATACCCTTGAGAGCATGCTTAACCTGCTCATAAAAAAACACATGTCTCCCGATGAAGCAGTGCCTGTTTCAAAAAAGCTGCTACAGAGCGTGCAACAATCCAAAGCATCCATCAACAATATTATTACCTGGATAAAGAGCCACTTTCAGGGATTTAACCCGCAAAAAGAGCCTATAGATTGCGACTCATTGTTCAATGAAATTAAAATTTATCATGCAAGCCCTGCAAAAGAAAAGCGGCTAACAGTAGACGTGGAAAATGGTGTCGATATACTATTTACCTCCGATAGGGAAATACTTTTTATTGTGCTCAACAATTTAATGTCAAATGCCATCAAATTTACAAACAGAAATGGTGAAGTTAGTTTAAAATCCCGTATTGATGGGGAAACCATAATTTTTGAAGTGTCTGATACAGGCATTGGCATTCCCGCAGATGCCCTGAAAAAGTTATTTGGAGTGTCAAACTATTCAACAGCTGGAACTGCGCTGGAAAAGGGTACGGGGTTAGGTTTGCTGATTTGCAGGGAATTGCTGGAAAAAATTGGTGGTACCATATCCGTTGAAAGTGAAACTGGAAAAGGCTCGACTTTCCGGGTTGTTGTCCCTTTTGAGAATTCCTGATCAGGGTCAATACGACCCGGCCTTATCCATACTTATATTTTATCTTCGCAGACTTGGTTAAAATGGTTTCGATTTAATTATCTGATTATTAATTATTTATTCATTTACAAATGACTACAAACGAATAATAAGCGACTACAAATATTTACCATCCGACTATCGCTTTTTGGCTACCCTTACTTTGTGTCAACAAAATCGATGAACAACTCATCAGAATGAAATTTATAAATATATTAATAATTACACGACATGAAAAATTTAAGAAACAGCGTACAATTGATTGGCAGATTAGGTAAAGATCCTGAAGTTAAAAACCTTACAAGTGGAAAAACCGTGGCCACTTTCACACTTGCTACTACCGACAGTTATCGCAATTCAAAAGGAGAAAAAGTTGAAGATACTCAATGGCACAACATTGTAGCCTGGGGGAAAACCGCCAAAATAGCTGAAGAATACCTGCAGAAAGGGCAGGAGGTAGCCGTGCAGGGCAAACTGATCCATCGCTCATACGAAACCATCGATGGTGAAAAGAAATACTTCACCGAAGTCAATATTAACGAAATCCTGATGTTTGGTGGCAAAAAGTAATATAAAACACCACATTCTACCTCGCCGTGGCCTCGTCTCCCGACAGGCCACTAACACCTTATCCACATTCTCCCCTTGGTTTCGTCAGGAAGGAGAATGTGGATATGAGAATGGCACCATAATCCTTGTTTCGTTCCTCTCTTAGAGCGTTGTTCCTATTTCCAATCCGTGGTCTCGTCCCTATTCCCATCCCGTGGTCTCGTCCCCTGACAGACCAGCAAACCCAATTACTCCTGGTGAAGGAACAAACTCCGCCTCGTCCCTGGCAAACCACTAAGCATCCTAAACATTTAATTCGAGGGCTCAGCAATAGAAATGTTCATAGGCAAACCCTTCCTGCCCTTATCGTACAACCTCTTTTCAGCAGGTACAGTCAAAGACAAGTTGCGATACTCCGCAGGCGTAATTCCGGCCCGTTGGGCATAAATCTCGTAATAAGCAGCCTTAACCTCATCCAAAGTTTTAATGAACATCTCCTGCGTAGTGCCCCGATTAGTCTTAATAGAAACTACAGCTTTAGAAGGGCTTTCACTTAGATCAGTCGATTTACCATTATTTAAAATGAAAGTTTTGATTTCCTCTCTCAACCCTGAAGTATTATCACGAGGTTCACCTTCCACCAGGAGTTTATCCTGAGAGTTGATCTGGATCTTGAACAAATTACGTTCATTAATTGGCACCATTTCAGTTTCCTGTCGGTCGGGCGGCAACAACAAACTGATGCCTTTGTCGTTTACAATCGTGGTGGTGATCATGAAAAAAATGAGTAACAGGAAAGCTATGTCGGCCATAGAACCGGCGTTTACCTGCATTTGTTGACTGTTGTGTGAATTTCGCATGACTTTTTTATTTCCATAATCTTTTAAACAGTTAAAGTCACTTCAATTAATCTGCGTATGATTGATTGATTTTTTCTACTTTTGCAGCCAATGAATTTTCTATACCCACAATTCTTATACGCCCTTTTCGCCCTCCTCATTCCGATCATCATTCATTTATTTAATTTTAGAAAGACCAAAAAGGTATATTTCTCCAACACCCGCTTTCTGCAAAAAGTAAAAGAAGCCAGCAGTTCCAAAAGAAAACTCAAGCATTACCTCATTCTGGCCTCAAGGCTTCTGATGCTGTTTTTCCTTGTTATCGCTTTTGCCCAGCCTTTCTTCCCCTCGGAAGAAGAGGCCTCAGCCCAGGGAAAAACTCTGATTTATCTTGATAACTCATTGAGTATGAGTAATGAAGTAGATGAAGGTATATCGGCTTTTGACGAGGCTCTGCAGTATGTTAATACCCTTACAGAACTTTATCCTACTTCCGTAGAATATAAAATACTTACTAACGACTTCAGTACACACTCCGGTATTTATCAAAATAAAAAAGATGTTACGGAGCTCACCACAGAGCTGCGCATGACCGGGGTGGCACGGTCATTCGAAGAAATTAAGGAGCGGCTTACCTTACAGCAGGAGAGCGGTAACTATGATGTGTACTGGATTGGTGATTTTCAGTCTGCAACAGCCGGCAAGGAAGAAGAAATACATTTTGACAGCACCTATAGTGTTAACCTCGTACCTATGAATTTCACTGCTGTTAACAATGTCTATGTGGATTCTATTTATCTGGATAACCCATTTCTCATTGGAGATGAGAAATTAAAGCTAAATGTTGTACTCAAAAATATAGGAGTGGAGGAGGTCAATGACCTTATCGTAAAGGTTTATGTAGACGAGGTGCAGTCAGCCACGGCCAGTGTCAATATCAAACCCAACAATATCGTGACCGCCACTTTTGACCTTGCATTTAATATCGAAGGCAACAACAAGTGCCGCATCAGCTTTGAAGAGTTTCCAGTCACTTTCGACAACGATTTTTACTTCACCATCAATGGAAGTCAGAAAATAGATGTACTGGAGATCAAAAGCAGTTCTCAGGTTACCAATGTGCAGAATGTATTTGGCAACGAAGAATTATTCAATTTAAAAAGCATCAACTTTTCAAACCTCGACTATAGCCTGATACCGGAGGCAGACCTGGTGATTGTAAATGGTCTTGAAAATATTGATCCTTCACTGGCGATTACTTTGAATGAATATCTCGCTGAATATGGCAACATTATTTTTATTCCGGCTTCAGCGCCTGATATAGCCAGCTACAGGCAACTGTCAGGACTAGGAAACTTAAGTCCTATGGATTCTACCGGCAAGGCCGCCCTGGCAACACCAGATTTTAACGATCCGTTTTTTGAAAACGTTTTTGAGGAAACCAACAAGAGCTTTGCTATGCCTGAGGCTGCCGGAGTAGTACAATGGGGCAGGGACCGGACTGCTTTATTAAAATACAACAACGGAATGCCATTCCTGTCAAAAATGAGAGGCAACGGAAACCTCTATGTCTTTGGCTCTCCACTCCACATCGACTATACCAGTCTGCAGGCTCATGCTATTTTTGTGCCTGTCATGTACCGCATAGCCGCTCAAAGTGCCTCAAAAGAGTCTAAGCTCTATTATTTTATTGATGATCCCAATATTATCTTCCGAACTGATACGCTTATCACCGATAATGTATTCAAACTCAGAAGAGGCGATGAAGAGATTATTCCTTCACAGCGGATTTCCGGCAATAACGTATTTATGGAAGTGCCCAGATTTACCCTGGGCATAGGCTTTTATGACCTGATGTTTGAAGGAAAAAAACTCACTACTCTTGCATTTAATGTCTCCCCTGGTGAGTCTGACTTGAGGCAATACACTGTTGATGACCTGAGAAAGATTTTTAAAGGTAAAGTAGATATTTTTGAAGTGCAGGATAAAGAAGGTTTCAAGAGTTCTGTTGAAAGAAAATATATCGGACAGCCCCTGTGGAAATATGCCATTATCATTGCACTCATATTTCTGTTAATGGAAGTTTTATTAATTAGGTTTTTACCATAATTTCATGTGTCTATAATATAAATGAAGAAGATACTACTAAAATCAACCAAGGTAATTGACGAGCCATCCCCCCATCATAACAAGACAGTTAATGTGCTTATTGATAAGGGAAACATCGCAAAGATCGGAAAGGAAACCCCCAATGCAGACAAAGTAATCGATGCTAAAGGAATGATACTTTCTCCAGGCTGGTTTGATATGCGTGCTTCATTTGGAGATCCCGGTTACGAACATAAAGAAGATATTATCTCTGGACTTGAGACTGCTACCGCAGGAGGTTTTACTGGGGTTGCGTTACTTCCCAATAATAAGCCGGTAACACAGACTAAAAATGAGGTCAGCTACCTGAAATCCCGTAACGCAGGTTCAATAACAGAAATATTCCCAATTGGTGCTGTCTCCATAGATGCCAAAGGTGAGGAACTGACCGAGATGATAGACCTGCACCATGCAGGAGCGGTAGCCTTTTCTGACGGGATTCAACCTATTTGGCATACTGATATCCTGCTGAAATCATTACAGTACCTTCAAAAATTTAACGGACTGCTCATCAACCTGCCCGAAGATACCAGGCTCAACCTGTTTGGTACTATGAACGAGGGTGTGAACAGTACCATGCTGGGTATGAAAGGTATGCCTAAACTATCTGAGGAGCTGATCGTGCAGAGGGATCTGGAACTGCTACAGTATGCAGGAGGAAGATTGCACTTTACCAACATCTCTTCAGAAAGATCAGTAGCCATGATCAAAGCCGCCAAAAAGCGAGGATTGGAAGTGTCATGCGATATTGCCGCCTTTCAAACCGCCTTTGATGACAGTGCCCTGAGTGGTTTTGATACCAACTTTAAGGTAAATCCTCCCTTTAGAGAAAAGAAAGATAACAAAGCCTTGATCAAAGGCCTGCAGGAAGGTACCATTGACGTCATCGTATCCAGCCATATACCTCAGGATGAAGAAAGCAAAAAGCTGGAGTTTGACCTGGCCGATTTTGGTATCATCAGTCTGCAAACCATGGCTCATAACCTGGCTATGTTGTCGACATCTGTTGATATGGAATTATTGATCAAAGCAGTAAGCCATAACCCCAGAAAGTTGCTGCACTTACCTGTACCAGCGATAAAGGAAGGCGAACACGCCAACCTTACACTGTTTGACCCCACACGTGAGTGGGTTTTGGACAGCAAAAGCAACAAGTCAAGATCAAAGAACTCACCTTTCTGGAATAAAACCATCAAAGGAAAAGCAGTAGCAGTATTTAACCAGGGAAAGCAATATATAGATGATACAATTTAGCAGTATAAAACCCATATTTAAGATTCCCCTGAAATATGGTCTGATAGGCTCTCTCTTTGGTATTGTTCTTATTGTAGTCCTGTTTTATTCCAACAGGCACCCGTTGCTGATACCACCGATGTTTGATTTCAGGATCATACTGTTTGGCCTGTTTATATTCTTTGGTTTGAAAGAGTTCAGGGAATATCACAATGGAGGCATTTTAAATTTCTGGCAGGGCATGGTGATCAGCTTTATCATGTATATGATGATCGGTATCGTGGTAGGCCTGTTTATTATTGCTTTTTCGAATCTTGTACCTGAGTTCCTTGATGGATATATTACAGGTACGATTAAGGGAATGGAACTGGAGAAAAGCAGGTTGCTGACCGAAGGCAGTATTACCATCTCAGAAGAAGAGTACAGCCGCCAGATGATGCTTTTAAAAGAAACCAGTCCGGCACTCCTGGCAGTCGACTACATCATAAAAAGCTGCTTTATAGGCTTTTTCCTGGCCATCATCATTTCAGTGATCCTGAGAAGAACAGAAAAAAGGTTTTGATAAAAAGTAACCGTATGAGCTAAATCGCCAGCTTTACTAAACTTCTGAGAGTTTGGTAAAGCTTACCGTTCCTTAGTACCTGCTGAAATTGGTTGCCATAAACAGAAGAAAACGGTTTTGTTCTATCTCCGACAGAACACCAGACCCTTCATCAGCCCATCGCTACCTTCTGCTAAACAGGCATTTACCCTTGTCAGTTACGTTAACACCTCCCTTTTTCCGGTTAACAGGATTTCAGACCATGCAATCGATAAGTTTTTGAAAAGCAGATCAATGAAATTAATTTTCAACCATTAATAATTTCAGTTAACTTAAGCGAAACAACCAAAAACCTTTACTATGGAAGATAAAAATTCAATGTTGGATCACTCACATGGAGGCGAGCAGATCAGTGTGAAGCAAGTCGCTACTAAATATGGATTGATTTTAGGTGTTATTTCAATTGCATTATTATTAATTACAGTTTTTGCTGGTCTTATCGGAAATCAGGCTATGCAGTATGTGGGCTATATTCCTACTATTATACTCATTATTTATGCCCATAAGGAGTTTAAAGCACAGGGAGACGGTTTCATGTCGTATGGACAAGGACTGGGGATAGGTACTTTAACGGTTTTGATAGGAACTATCATCTCTACCGTCTTTTTCTATGTGTACGTAAAATTCATTGATGCTTCTTTCATGGAGATCATAAAAGACAAGCAATTGGAAGGTATGCAGGAGCAAGGCATGAGCGAGGAACAGATTGATCAGGCAATGGCCATGACGAGCGGTTTCATGACGCCTGAAATTATGTCGGTATTCGCCATTTTCATATCTGTATTTTTTGGATTTATCTTATCTTTGATCATCAGCGCGTTTACTAAAAATAGTAATCCGGATCTTGATATGTAACTATGTTAAATAACTTGGATATTTCCGTCGTGGTTCCCCTTTACAACGAAGAGGAATCACTGCCGGAACTTTGTGATTGGATAAGCCGTGTAATGTTAACACACGGCTTTACTTATGAAATAATACTGGTGGATGATGGTAGCAAAGATCGCTCGTGGGAGATCGTGCGTAATATTTCTGTCACCAATCCATATGTAAAAGGGATTAAGTTTAATAGAAACTATGGCAAATCAGCCGCTCTAAACACCGGTTTCAAAAAGGCTAAAGGCAATGTGGTGATCTCGATGGACGCCGATTTGCAGGATAGCCCCGACGAAATCCCCGATCTCTACAAAATGATCATGACCGATGGTTACGATATGGTGTCAGGCTGGAAGAAAAAACGCCACGACCCGGTCTCAAAAACCATCCCGTCAAAATTTTTTAATTACATCACCAGGAAAATATCAGGGATCAAACTCCATGATTTCAACTGTGGACTGAAAGCCTACAAAAACCAGGTTGTGCATAACATCCATGTTTATGGCGAAATGCACCGCTATATACCTGTAATTGCCAAATGGAACGGCTATGCTAAAATAGGCGAAAAGGTGGTAGAGCACCGGGCCAGAAAGTATGGTACTACCAAATTTGGCCTTGAGCGGTTTATCAATGGTTTCCTCGACCTGCTTTCCATTACATTCGTTTCTAAATTTAAGCGTAAACCCATGCACTTTTTTGGTTCATTGGGCACGCTGTCATTTTTGTCAGGTCTGATCATCACTATTTACGTTATAGGAGACAAACTCTATCGCCTGCATTACAAAATGCCTGCAAGGGACGTGGTAGATCAGCCCTTGTTCTTTCTTGCACTTGTAGCGCTGGTCATTGGGGTGCAATTGTTTTTAACCGGCTTTTTGGCTGAGATGATGGCCATGAAATCGCAATCATCCAACGAATACCTCGTGATAGAAAAGATAGGTGTAGAATAAGATGCGTCTTTACTCGGTAATTATTCCTGTATACAACCGTCCTGACGAGGTAGACGAGCTGCTGGAAAGCCTGACCCGTCAGACCTATAACAATTTTGAGGTGCTGATAGTAGAAGACGGTTCATCAAAGAGGTGTGACAAAGTAGTTGAAAAATATACAGGCAGTCTACACCTTACCTATTTTTACAAGCCCAATTCCGGGCAGGGTTTTAGCCGTAATTTTGGTTTTGAAAGAGCAAAGGGAGATTTCCTGGTCGTATTTGACTCAGATTGTATTATCCCTGAGCACTACTTTGAAACCGTAGACAAATACCTGGACGAACATATGCTGGATGCTTATGGCGGCCCTGATCGTGCACACAATAGCTTTACAGCCACACAAAAAGCTATTAGCTATTCCATGACCTCCGTTTTTACTACCGGGGGTATAAGAGGAGGCAAAAAGCGCATGGGAGCTTTCCACCCCAGAAGTTTTAATATGGGGATCTCCAAAGAAGTGTACCAGAAAACCAAGGGCTATAAGATCACCCGAATGGGAGAGGATATTGAATTCAGCATCCGCATTATTGAACTGGGCTTTAAAACCGGTCTGATAGAAGATGCCTATGTTTACCACAAGCGACGAACCAGCCTGAGCCAGTTCTATAAACAGCTACATTTCTTCGGGCGTGCCAGGATCAACATCAGCAGGTTCTACCCCGGAGAAGTTAAACTTGTACATTTGTTGCCCGTCATTTTTACCCTCGGCTTCTTTTTCATGTGGTTGCTCCCGGCTATCAGTACAGTGCTTTTTTCTATTGCACTCATACTTTTCGTGTCGTTTTTCGGACTCATATTTTTCGACGCTCTGGCCAAAGAGAAAAGCCTCTCAGTAGCTATACTCAGCGTAGGAGCTGCATTTACCCAATTATTTGCCTACGGCATCGGCTTCCTCGCGGAAGGTTGGAGGAAATTAACGAAAGGCTAAATCCAAAGCCATATCTGATTAAACTAAGCAGCTATTTTACTAAACATCAAAAAAACAGCAAAAGCTTGAACTTTTAACCCTGAAAGGGTGCCATCAATCAGCAAAAGGTGCAGCCTTTTGTAAATAAATATGAATCAATACAAGCCTTGAAAGGGCGAAATTGAACGATTAGATCGGAAAGCATTGAGATCATTTACTCGAACCATGAGTTTGCCGATTGCCATTAACAGGTGCATGTAAAAAAAGATACGAACGCTGATCTCACCGGAACCTTGGATCAACCTCCAATTACCCTTTCTTCCTGCAAAAATAAATGATTTCATGGGCAGGCAGTGCATACTTTTTAACTGCTTCCTCACCCAATTCATAAATAAATTTGTCCTCAGTAACCTCAAAACCGGCCTTACGCAAACGATCAGGATAGTCTTTACCGTACAAACGTACATGGTCGTCCTGTCCGTACCATTTTTCCCGCTCACGAGGATCGGTGATGGTTTTATCTTCAAAAGTAACATCAGGGATAGGATTAAAGAAAGGTACCTGCATAACAGCCCATCCTCCCGGCTTCAATACCCTGTAGATCTCGCTCATGGCTTTGATGTCATCATCTACATGCTCCATAACATGATTACACATGGCAGCGTCAAAAGTGTTGGCCTCAAATGGGATTTTATGCACGTCCATTTTTACTTTAGCCAGCGGGGATTCCAGGTCTCCGGTAATGTACCCATCCTGATGCCGGGCCTCAAACTGCTTCATGAAACACTGCTCCGGGGCGATATGCAGGAAGTGAAGTCTCTCATTAAAAAAATTGGTTTTCTCCTTAAAATAAAGCCACAAAAGACGGTGCCTTTCCAGCGACAGAGAATCAGGGCATAGAGCATTTGCACGAGGATTAATCCGGCCGTAGGGAAGAAACTTTTTATAGCTCTTGTTGATTATAGGGCAGGTGACATTATTGCCACGGAGAAATATTCCTACTACTTTTAGTGCAGGGGCACTCACCCGCTGCAAATACTTACGGGGTACAAAACGTATAATGAAGCTGATCAATTTTTTCATGAAGGGGCAAATATATCAATTTTCACTAACTCTGACAGGGTTCAAAACCGGGTCAGAGTTAGTGAAAATATTTATGTTAGATTTGTAATATGAGAATTTACATATATGTAATAGCATTTATACTAACTATAGGTGTTAGCTATGGCCAGGAGGATTTGAAGTTTGGAGATACAGGCACGACCAATAAAGCACCCAAATATAAGCCCAACGCTAAAAAACATAAAAACAAGCGCATGATCCAATGGGTGAAGAGTGATGCCAAAGGATTGCTGTTGGGCAATAAATGCCTGAAAGAAGTTACTGATGACATGGGATTCATCTACGTAGTCCAACCCCGTGGACAAGCCGGAAACAGAAGCGAATTTGGCCGTTTGGCTCATAACTTCTTCGCCAAAATAGGGATCACCCTACGAAATGGGCCCTTTTGGAAATTCAAGCTGAAAAAGAAACGCAAAGAATGCCGCCGCAGTACAGGAGATTTTGTCGGGTAGCTTTCAGTTTGCAATTGTCTGATAGTCAGTGACCGGAAGCCAGCCGCCTGAGGCGGTAAATGGTGGTCAGTGACCGGTAATCAGTTTTTTAAACAAGCAGCTTAGAAGTAACCAGTAATCAGTTACAGGTAATCGGTTGTTTTTTGCCATCCTGACAATCAGAAACCAGCACCCAGTAACCAGCTACACCCCAGTATAATTAAAAGGAGAAATAACCTTAAGCTCCTCTTTTACGCTATCGCTTACATTCAAAGTGTCAATAAAGCTTTTAATGCTTTCTTCGGTAACTTTTTCATTCTTACGGGTCAGCTCTTTAAGGGCTTCATAGGGTTTTGGGTAGCCTTCGCGACGAAGAATGGTTTGGATAGCTTCGGCCACAACGGCCCAGTTTTCGGCCAGGTCTGCTTGTATTGCGTCTTTGTTGAGCTCAAGCTTTCCTAGTCCTTTTTCAAGAGACTTGAGAGCTATTAAAGTATGGGCCAGTGGCACGCTGATGTTTCTTAGTACTGTGGAGTCAGTAAGGTCGCGCTGAAGTCTGGAAATAGGTAGTTTGGCAGATAAATGTTCAAAAATGGCATTAGCCAGGCCCAGATTTCCTTCGGCATTCTCAAAATCGATGGGGTTCACCTTGTGAGGCATGGCCGATGAGCCAATTTCCCCTGCCTTTATTTTTTGTTTGAAGTAGTTAGAGGCGATATATTGCCAGATATCACGGCTAAGGTCAATAAGAATGGTGTTGATCCTTTTCAGGTTGTCGAACAAAGCCGCAAGATTGTCATAATGCTCAATCTGGGTAGTGGGATGGCTTCTCTCTAAACTGAGGTATTCTTTGACGAATTTGTTGCCGAAAGCCACCCAGTCCGTATCAGGATAAGCGATGTGGTGTGCATTGAAATTACCCGTTGCCCCGCCAAATTTCGCAGAATAAGGTACAGTTTTCAGCAACTCAAGCTGCCTGGCAATGCGGGCGTGAAAAACCATAAATTCTTTGCCCAGTCTGGTTGGCGATGCAGGCTGTCCATGGGTTTTGGCCAGCATAGGTATGTCCTTCCAGCTCTCAGCGTCTTGGGCTATTTTGGTGTGTACCTCACCCAAAAGAGGTAATACAACATTCTCCAGAGCATGCTTCAAAGAAAGGGGTATGGCCGTGTTGTTAATATCCTGGGAAGTCAGGCCGAAATGGATAAATTCCTTGTATTCACTGATATTCAGTTTGTCAAAATTCTCCTTGATGAAGTATTCAACAGCCTTTACATCATGATTAGTAGTTTTCTCTATTTCTTTGATGCTTTCCGCATCATTTTCAGAGAAATTTTCATAGATATTGCGTAGTTGGGCAAATAATCCGTGGTCAAAACCTTTGAGTTGTGGTACGTCAGCTTCACAAAGTGCGATGAAATACTCTATTTCCACAAGCACACGATAGCGGATAAGTCCGAATTCCGAAAGGTACTGAGCTAAGGGGTGAGTATGTCTTCTGTATCTACCATCAACAGGTGATAGCGCAGTTAATGCATTTAAATCCATGAAAGATAGGTTTTCTTTGAAGCGCACAAAATTAATAAAATAACTCTTTTAAGCAGTTAATAATTACGGATTTAATAAGCCCCGTTAAGGCCGTTTTTGTTAATTTTGGTTCAGGCAGAAAAGTGGCAAAAGTGCTCTGGTCTTTTTTGGTATGGCTGTGGCTCTGGCGCTTAAAAACAGTGGTTTTCAGAGTTAGGTGATAACTTGCTACCTTTGTGCCTGCAAAATTATAGAACATAAAGCGGATATAGAGCTTTTAAAATAAACAGCTAAACATTCAAATCAATGGCATTCAGCTTTTTTAAGAAAAACAAAGAAGAAAAAGAAGAGAAAAAACAGCCGCAGGGAGCAGGTAGTCACTATTATAACCTGAAGGTAAAAGAGATTGTTCAGGAAACCAAAGACGCTATAACAATCGTATTTGAGAGCCCTGAAAGCAAAATAAACTATAAATCAGGTCAATTCCTCACCCTGATAGTTCCTATGGAGGGTAAAGATGTGAGAAGAGCATATTCCCTTTGCTCATCACCTTTCGTGGATGGTGACCCGGCCGTGACAGTTAAAAGAGTGGAAGGCGGGTTGATGTCCAACTGGTTACCGGACAACCTAAAAGTGGGCGATACCATGAAGATCATGGAGCCAATGGGTGTATTTACCACGGAGTATAAAACCGATAATAAGAGGCATATTGTGATGTTTGCCGGTGGTAGTGGTATCACACCGATGATGTCCATCACCAAATCAATGCTTACCCAGGAGCCTGACAGTATCATATCATTGATCTACTGTAACAGGGATATTGATAGCATCATCTTTAAAGATAAACTCGAGCAATTACAGACCGACTACGAAGGAAGGTTCCGCGTAATCCATATCCTCGATGATGCTCCGATGAACTGGCAGGGACATTCCGGACTGTTGAACCACGATATGCTGGTGAAAATATTTGAACGTATTCCTGACTGGGGAGCAGATAAAACCACTTACCTGATGTGTGGTCCGGAAGGGATGATGAAAAATGTCGAAAACCTGCTGGAAGAGCAGAAGATTGACAAAAGCCAGGTATTCAAAGAAAGCTTTGTAGCTGGCACTATCGATAAAGAGTTGAAAAAAGAAGGTGCAGAACCTTCTGACGGAGAAATAGTTACCCGTGAAGTAACGGTGATCTATGATGGTGAAGAGCATAAATTTACCGTGGAGCCGGACTCTACCATCCTCGAAACAGCACTGGATCTGGGCATTGACCTTCCTTATTCCTGTCAAAGTGGTTTATGTACGGCTTGTAGAGGCAAGTGCATTTCCGGTAAAGTGAAACTCGATGAAGAAGAAGGTTTAAGCGAATCAGAGCTTGAAGAAGGCTATGTGCTTACCTGCGTGGGGCACCCGATCAGTGATGATGTGGTGATAGAAATAGGGTGATTAAATCACTAAATATAAAACCTAAACCTTCCGGAATAAGGCAAGTTATATAAAGGCAGGTTAAATATTGTAAGAACTTTCAGATGACTGAGCTTCCTATAGAAGTTTAGAATTATCAACGAAAAAGAAACAGCAACCTATGAAAAAGGAAATAGCATTACCGGAAAGAAAACCGAGGAAGTTTTTGCCAGAAGACTTTAAAATAGAAAACTGGGAAGGGCTTGAACCATTCTATAAAGATCTGTTGGAGCGCGATATCAATTCTGCAGAAGATCTGCGCGAATGGCTTAGGGACAGAAGCGAGCTGGAATCAATTATTTCAGAAGATGCCGGCTGGCGCTATATCTATATGACCCGCTTCACTGATAATGAAGAATATACAAAGGCATACCATCATTTTGTGCAGCAAATACAGCCTAAAATATCCCCCATCACGGATAAGCTGAATAAGAAGGCGCTTAATACACCTTTTACTGAAAAGCTGGAGCAGGAAGAAGGTTTCAATATAATGATCCGTGAATTGAGAAAAGATATTGAGATATTCAGAGAGGAGAATATTCCAATCTTTACCGAAATGCAGACAGAGACCCAGAAGTTTGGGCAGATCAATGGTGCCATGACGGTAGAAATCGATGGCAAGGAACTGACCCTGCAACAGGCTGCGGTTATCCTTCAGTCGACAGACCGGGCCAAACGCGAGGAGGTATACCACAAGATCGCCCGGCGCAGATTGCAGGATAAAGATAAGCTGAATGACCTGTATACCAAACTCATTTCCTTAAGAGACCAGGTGGCTAAGAATTCCGGTTTTGACAACTATCGCGATTACATGTTCAAAGCTATGGGGCGCTTTGATTATACCCCGCAGGACTGCTTCGATTTCCATGCATCCGTAAGGGAGGAAGTAGTGCCGATGCTTAGCCAACTGGCTCGTGAACGTAAGGAAAAACTTAACGTAGATCAACTTCGTCCCTGGGATAAAGCCGTTGATGCAGAGGGAAAAGAGGCTCTAAAACCATTTGCCTCCAGCAAAGAACTAACCTCCAAAACCATCGAATGTTTCAAGCGACTGGACCCCTTCTTGGGGCAGTGCCTTGAGATCATGGAAGAGATGGGGCACCTTGATCTGGAGTCGAGAAAAGGCAAAGCGCCGGGCGGTTACAATTACCCGCTTTCAGAAATAGGAGTGCCGTTCATTTTTATGAATGCTACGTCAACCCTTCGGGATATGATCACCATATTGCACGAAGGAGGCCATGCCGTGCACTCGTTCCTCACCAGGGACCTGGAGCTGACCGATTTTAAGCATACACCTTCCGAAGTAGCGGAATTGGCCTCAATGAGTATGGAACTCATTTCCATGGATAACTGGAATCTTTTCTTTGATAATGATGAAGATCTGAAGCGAGCCAAAAAGGAACACTTGGAGCAGATCATTGAGACGCTACCGTGGGTTGCAACCATTGATAAATTCCAGCATTGGATTTATGAAAACCCTGAGCATTCAGAGGAAGACAGGATAAAAGCCTGGAATGAAATCTTTGCCCAGTTTTCTGATGATGTTACCGACTGGTCTACTTTGGAAGAGAACCGCAACTTCCTGTGGCAAAAACAGTTGCACCTGTATGAGGTGCCTTTCTACTATATCGAGTATGGCATGGCTCAACTGGGAGCGGTAGCAGTTTGGAAAAACTACAAAGAAGATCCACGAAAAGGTCTTGAAGGATACATGAATGCCTTGAGATTAGGGTATACCCGTTCAATACCAGAGGTTTATGAAGCGGCACATATCAAGTTTGATTTTAGCCGCTCCTATATCAGGGAGTTGATGAGCTTTGTGAAGCTTGAAATGGAAAAACTTTAACGATTTACAGTTCACGGTTCTTAATTCACAGTTCTTTGTTCTACTGCATTCTTTTATAAAAGTCATGTAGTCGGCAGTGAACTAAGAACTGTGAACTTAAAAGCTACTCTTAGATTCAAAGATTACCGAATGACCATTCCTGCTTACTGTAAATGACGTTTCACTTATCTCTTCTATAGTTCCGAAAAGGATCACTTCTCCATTAAATGCCGTATTAGGATCATCCGTGGCATGTATGGCCTTGATCTTTAGTTCATTCCTATTGGTGATTTCCCATACTCCTTTAAAATCAATGAAATCGCTGCATTTAATGCCACCGTTTATTTTTCCTCCGTCAAATTTAAAATCTCCGTTAGGGTAGAAGATCCAGGAGTTGTCCCGGATAAATGCAGCATCCGGTCTGCATTCAGCTTCTACATTGAGCGGGTACTGTTCAGTTATATTCCATGATTTAACATTTCCTGCTGTTAGCATTTCCCTGTGGGCTGCATACGGCGTTTCCTCTTCACTGCAGCCTATCACGGAAAATATGCCGACAGCTGCAGATAACATATAATATATTCTATACATGAGATTAGATTCAAATGGTTGTTAAATAACTTCATCGTGTTGTTGGTCAAGGTTATCATGTAACACGTTATAAGCTTTCATTGCCCTACTTCACAACATATAAACACCTGATGCACACATTTGGTTAAGCGCTCTTAGTATTCTGCATTACAGATTGATTGGGCGGAACATAAATCCCAAGCCATTGATGTAATTTTTTCTGAAGTAATTAAGGTTTGTATTTGGTATATAAAAATCAATATAGGCACGCAATAGGGAATATTTATGTAAGGGAATCACGTATTTTGGGTTTCTATATACATAAAAAATTTTTTTGTTATGTAAGAAAGTTATAAAAATTAACTATATTCATGGGTGATAAAGGTTACTTGAGTAGTGAAATTTATCATAAATTGAGTGTAATGTTTTTGTTAAAATGTAACCAGACAGTATTCTTTTCAACCTACCGGAATCATCTTTACCTATAATACCAGATTTAACGCCTGAGCTATACTTTATAGGTAAGTGGAGAGAAAAAATTTGATTAACAGAAAATAACAAGAATGATGAAAATGACTTGGGAGGACTCGAATGGCCGGTACAATAAACTTTTTGAAAGCTTAAATGTACTGCTTGACAAAACAAAAAAAGCACTTTCCGATTATGAGCAGATCAATATGGAATTTGCTCACAAAATATACAATGAAGACCTTACGCCATTAATGGAAAAAGCCGAATGTCTGGAAGATTATGAAAAGGAGTTTAAAGTTATGCATGGCATAATGACAAAGCAAATAGAACACTTACATCAAATCAGGGATGAAGTAAAAATGATGATGATTAAGGATAGTATAAACTTTCCTCTTAACTAATATTTAAGGTGTAGGATTTGTAGTAGTCAGGCTGCGGCTTTGAGCAGTCATTTTGATCCCGGGCCTCGGTCCGGGATTTTTTGTTCATAACCGCAAATGTTTGATACGAATCAACGGGGTCTTTATTGTTTATCTTACTGAGGGGCAGTTTTGTTACATGTATTGCCCATGCTTAAATGACTATGATTGTATACATACATCGGGCCAGTAAATGTGCTTTTTGTTGTAAATTGCTGTGATTCAATTATTTATTGTAATTTGTTTGAATTTCTTATTCTCAGTTACGCTCTGCTGCGAATATTTGAAAATAATTGTTGATAAGTCTTGCAGGTTTTTGTTTTATATGAACTGTTAATTTTTTAAACTTGAATAGTGCTTTTATTATGATCAAAAATCATGATACTAGAATGATTACTAACTCAATGGAGTAGATATGATACTCTGTCAAAACTCTTCAAAAAACCATTTTAACCTTTATATTTTAACCATAACTAACACTAATTAACTATGGCAACCGAAACTATTTTTATTAGTAAACAAACCAGCGGTACCGGTCTTTACCTATCTGATAATGAAGGACATTCCGGCGATAACACAATAACCACTACCGTTTCACCAGGTGATACAGTGGTCTGGCAACTTGTAAATGACGGTGGTATTGATGAAATTGTTAATATTTATCCTAAAGTAGGCAGTCAGGATATTTTTAGTAGTGACCCTGCAAAGCAAGGAGATGGTTCATGGAAAGGAACAGTTAGCAGTTCAGCATCAGGAAATGAATCTTATAACATTGCTTACAAAATTAATGGCGTAGAGTATGTTGATGATCCTGAGCTCGAGGTTCAAGATGATGATGGTGAATAATTTCACACTTTTATTAATTCGTTATTGGGCCTATATTTTAATTATAGGCCTGTTTTTTAAAATTAATATGATTTCAGCGCAAGACCAGCATAAGGCAGACAGTCTTATTAACCTGATGAATAACGGTAAAATCATGCCTGACTCTACAAAATTTGAAGTTCTTAGAGGAATTTTTATTAATCAGACAGACCCTGATTTAAAGTTGCACTATGCTTACAAAGCATATAAAATGGCTGTTGAAGCTGACAATCTGCTTTGGTTATATAAAAGCACATTAAATATTGGCCACGCTCATAAGAAAAAAGGAGATCTTCAAAAGGCTTTAGATGCACTATTAAAATCTCTGGAATTTGCAGGGGAAATGAAGGACGGTGGACGTGAGGCTATTGCATATAGTGCTATAGGAAGCGTGTACAGGGTTCAGGGGAATTTTACCTTATCTTTAAAGTATTACAATTTGGCTATAATTAAGCTGAGAGAGAAAAAGGACTATAGAAACCTGGCCAAAAGCTTAATGAACACCGGAGAACTATACAGAGTCAACCATCAAATGGATTCGGCATTGATATATTTTACGGAAGCCGGTGAACTTTTTGATAAAATTAATTACAGAATTGGAAAAGCTTACAATCTGGGTAACATTGGCCTTATCTATGCAGAACAAGGAAAAAATGCTCTTGCTGAACAAAATATCAATGAAGCGGTCAGAATACTGAAAGAACTGGGAGATATTTATGCCATATCGGTTTACGATACCTATATGGCAGATATATACAAAGATAAAGGGGATTATATAAGAGCGCTGGAATATGCCAACCGAAGTCATATGGAGGCTGTAAAGGGTGGGCTTAAAGAGCAGATAAGAGATGCCTCTCTTAAACTTTCAGAGCTCTATAGTGATCTTAAAGACTATGAAAGAGCTTTCGGTTTTCAAAGTCAATATATAGTCTACCGAGATAGCATCAATAATGAAGCAACGATTCGTAAAATGGCCGATCTGAGGACGGAGTTTGAGGTGTCTCAGAAGCAGGCAGAGGTCGATCTGCTGAATGAACAAAAGCGTAACCAACAAATTATTGGCATCGGACTTACCATTGTAATTTTATTGGTAGGAGCTTTAGCCTTTATGTTTTACAAAAATAGTAAACAGAGACAGCACACAAACCAGATACTTAGCGAACAGAAAGAGGAGATTGAAGCCCAAAGGGATCAACTGGACGAGCTTAACCAATCAAAAGATAAGTTCTTTTCCATTATTTCCCATGACCTGCGTGGGCCGGTGCATGCTTTTAAGGGGATGTCACGGCTTATCAAAATGTACATCGACCAGAATTGCATAGATGAGCTGGCTGAACTTAATCAGCATTTTGATAAATCAGTTGATCAACTGTCAACATTGCTGGACGATTTGCTGGATTGGGCGGTTTCGCAGCAAGGTAAGGTGCCCTACAGTCCGGAGGAGGTTAGTCTTCACGATCTTTCCGAAGATATTATGGGGCTGTTTCATAATATGGCTCAGGCTAAGAAAATTAATTTAACTACCAGTATACCTGAAGATATTCAGCTCTGGGTCGATAGTAACAGTTTGAGGACAATACTGAGGAACCTGGTAAACAATGCATTGAAATTCACCGAAGAAGGCGGTTCAGTAACATTGTTTGCTGGAAAAGATGGAGACATGGCGGCACTGCACGTGGCAGATACGGGAAGAGGTATCCCCCAGGTCCAATTGGAAAGCCTTTTCAAATTAGGAGGACATAAGAGGTCATGGGGAACAGAGGGAGAAAAAGGGCTCGGTCTGGGATTACAGCTGGTTTATTCTTTCTCTGAAATGAATGGTGGTAGTATTACTGTCGAAAGTGAAGAAGGTGTGGGAACCACTTTTACCATACACATGCCTTTGTTTCAACCAACACCTATTCCTGATGCAATGGCTCCAAGCCCCGCTTAGACTATGTTGTTTAGTTTTGGACGCTTCTTTTTAGGTCTCAGACATATATGGCTAGTCCCTGATCCTATCCAACAACTCATTCAGAAGCCCTGCATCTTTTTCTGACAAATTGCCCATTTCATGATCGAGTTTGTCAACTGCGATATCCATTTTTTTAAGCAACGTCAGGCCTTCATCGGTGATCATAACATCCACAAGGCGGCGGTCGTTAGGGCAGGTTTCCTTGCTCACCCAACCTTTCAAAGTAAGACGATCTACTATTCTTGAAACGTCAGAATTTCTGTCCAGCATGCGTTCTTTGATGCCACATGTGGATATGGATTTAGGGTGTTGACCGCGCAAAATGCGGAGCACATTGTATTGTTGATTGGTAATGCCGAAAGGCTTAAAAAACTCTTTATGTTTATTAACCAGCCACCCGGATGTGAAAATCAGGTTTAACGTGGCCTTCTGTTTCTCACTTTTGAATTTCTTCTGCTGTATTTCTTCTTCAAATTTCATTTCTAAGGGGTTCATCTCCAGCGGTCTATAAGTGAAACAGACAATGTGGACCTGAGATACCCAAGTCCATATTTTGTTTGTTGAAAAGCTGGAGGGTCTTTTTAACCCTCCAAGATACTAACCTTTTTTCTGTAACTCAACATTACAGATGATATTGACTTCATCGCCAACCACTGCACCGCCTGCTTCAGTTAATGCTCCCCATTTCAAACCATACTCCTGACGATTTACAGTACCGTTTATTTTAAATCCTGATTTGATGTTTCCCCATGGATCTTTAACGGTTCCATTATATTTAACATCAAAAGTCACCTTCTTGGTTACACCTCTCATGGTGAAGTCTCCCACTAACTGGTACTTTGAACCTGATTTTTTGATTTTTCCGTCAAATTTGATTTCAGGATATTTTTCCGCATTGAAAAAATCTTCTCCCTTCAAATGCTCATCCCTTTTTTGATTGTCGGTATCAATAGAGGCAACCTTTGCTGTAAATACAACTGCTGCTCCGTCAAAATCTTCTTTGCTGCTAGTCACTGTAGCATCAAATTCTTTGAAATTTCCTTCCGTTTCAGAAATTACCATATGGCTTACAGTAAAGCCGATGTTTGAATGTGCTGCATCAATTCCCCAATTAGTTTGGGCAAATGACATACCAGCAGCTAGTACTAAGGCTGATAAAAGACTTACTTTTTTCATGATTTTAATTTTTAGTGATTTCAATTTGTTGATGCAAATATAAACGATGTTAAAACAATAATGTTTAAACATTGAAATATTTTTTTTATAATATTTTCAACTTACCTGTTCCTGTGTCCAGTCGTCTGATGGGTTTACTTATATCAGGAAGGCTATGGATCAGCCTGTATTTATCTACTCAGCTACTCATCAGATGACTGAAGATGCATGAATTTAAAGGGAGTGACCATGTCTGGCGTGAAATGTGAATCGCAAAAAACACCGCTCATCTTTCTGATTGGGGTAAATTGGTTTAGAACAGCAGTTTACAGTACCAAGCAGCGGCTTTACTAAACTTCCAAAAGTTGGTAAAGCAGAACTATTCAGCGGTACTGACAAAGGTAGTATCTTCAAACATCAGTTATAATGTTTCTGCGCACATGCTCTTACCCGGCAAGGTATGTAGGTTAGCGCTGGCGGAATGCCCTCTCCGACGCTAGGAGGGGACTTTGACCCTGCGGCTTTTTGGTACAAAAGCAGTTCACACTTGCAAGAAATGCACTTAATCATAGGTAGGTTGTGGCCATCTGATGAATTGCTTAAATCAGTAATGATATCTAATATCACAGGCGCGACATCTACAAAGTTCAATAAAAAACCACCTCAAAATAATTTAAGGTGGTTTTGTAACACTGACATTTATTATCGATTAATAACTTTCAGTCTTCGGTCTCGCTTCTTTAACAACGATAGTTCGTCCGTCAAATTCTGTTTCGTTGAGTGACTGGATGGCCTCTCTGGCTGCATCATCGTCAGGCATTTCAACAAATCCAAAACCTTTAGATCGTTGTGTTTCTCTGTCAAAAATAACTTTGGCAGAAGTGACTTCACCAAATGCTTCAAATTGTCTTTGGAGTTCTTCGCTGGTGGTTCGGTAGTTTAGCTTTGCTACAAAAATGTTCATTGGAAATAATAATTAATTAAAAACACGATGTTTGAGTGTCAGGAAGTAGCAGAGGCTAAAGTGGCCCTCGCTATATCAATGAGGCCCAAATATCGTTATAAAGATAGTAGAACTCATCGATTAATGCTAATGATAGGGTTATTGTTTATTTTTAGGTAACATTCAAATGGTTTTAATTGTAATTAACTGAAATACAATTAATTATTTAATTAATGTTCCTTTTTTAGAAGTCGTGTGGCCTGTCATCTTCAAATTTTTATTAGAAACCGCTGCGTTCAGTTGCCTTATATTGTCCAGTGACAACAGTGTTTTTTTTATCTCGGATTAAAAGACTGTATATGGTGGCAGTCGGCCCTTTACCTGTCATAGCTTAATATGAAAATCCCTTGTCAGGTTTTTATAATCATCGGTCCATTCACCATGCTCATCGTACTGAACCAGCCGGTCTTCTTTGTAAGCAGTATTTTTTCTGGAGAATTCGATCAGGTGGCGTTCAGCGTGCTTGCGGGCTTTAGGAAAAAAGATAGTTTTACGGCCCGGCCATAATTTGCTGCCCGCAGCTGTACTAATAAATTGCTCACTCTCAGTGACTGGCAGGATAACACAAAACCTGCCGTGGTTTGAAAGTAGTTTTGCAGTAGCCAGCACAAGATCCCGTTGAGATAGCTGACTGGTATGCCTGGCCTGGTGCCTGCCGGCAGCTGGTGAGGGTGTACCCGCATTGAAGAATGGCGGATTGGAGACTATAAGGTCGTAGGTAGCCGATGTGTCACTGCTGAAGTTTTGAATACTCTCATGAAGCACCTTTACCCTGTCTGCCCAGGGACTACGGCTTACATTGCCTGATGCCTCTATTGCAGATTCCTTATCAATTTCAATGGAATCAATAACAGCACTAGGATTCCGCTGGGCTAACATCAGGGCAATTAATCCGGTACCGGTGCCAATGTCCAGAATCCTTGCTGAGCCTGCAATGTTGGCCCAGGCTCCTAACAGCACTCCATCAGTCCCTACCTTCATAGCACTGAACTCCTGTCTGATACTAAACTGCTTGAAATCGAATTGTCCCTTTCTTCTTTTCACATTACAAATATAAAAAGCTGCCTCTAACTATGGTGATGTAATTAAAAACAACAAATCCTGCCATTGCTACTTCAGTTAAACTTTGATGTTTGAGGTAACTTAATCGGTTGTGTTATGTAGCGGGCTGGTAAAAAGTCAGTTAAATACACCCTGAAAAATAATATGGTTTCCGATTACCCTGTTAAATTTGAATATTAGTAAGCCAAATAAAGAACAAAAAGAAATGAGTACTTCTGTAAAAAGAAAGCCCGGAACCGACCTTGAAATAGCCCAATCAGCAGATCTCCGTCATATTCGTGATATAGCGGCGTCAGTAGGAATAGCTGAAGATAGCCTGGAGATGTATGGCAAATATAAAGCAAAACTGCCTTTGGACCTGATCGATGAAAAGAAAGTTGCCCAGAGCAACCTTATACTGGTCACTGCCATGACGCCTACTCCGGCTGGTGAGGGTAAAACCACTACTTCCATTGGATTAACCGAAGGTTTGAACCAAATAGGTAAGTCAACTACAGTGGTGCTTCGGGAGCCATCGCTTGGCCCTGTATTTGGTATGAAAGGTGGTGCCGCCGGAGGAGGTTACTCCCAGGTTGTACCTATGGAGGATATTAACCTTCATTTTACGGGTGATTTTGCAGCTATAGAAAAGGCCAACAATTTGCTGGCAGCTATGATTGACAACAATATTCAAAATTCCAAAAACAATCTGGGTATTGATCCGCGTACAGTGGAGTGGAAACGAGTGATGGATATGAACGACCGGTCGTTGCGCAATATAGTCACCGGCATGGGAGGCAAGGCAGGAGGCATGATGCAGGAAACAGGTTTTAACATTACAGCAGCCTCCGAAATAATGGCAATACTGTGCCTGGCAAAGGACATGGATGACCTGAAGGCTAAGATCGGTAACATATATATTGGAGATACCTATGCAGGAGAGGCCGTGTTTGCCAGAGATATTAAGGCTGAAGGGGCAATGGCCGTTTTGTTGAAAGACGCCATTAAGCCTAACCTGGTTCAGACCCTTGAAGGTAACCCGGCTATTCTCCATGGGGGGCCTTTTGCCAATATAGCACAAGGTACAAATTCTGTGATAGCTACTAAAATGGGTATGTCCTTATCAGACTATGTGGTAACCGAAGCCGGCTTCGGTGCGGATCTGGGTGCTGAGAAATTTCTGAATATCAAATGTGGTTATTCAGGGCTTTCTCCCAAAACCATAGTGGTAGTAGCTACCATACGTGCATTGAAATATCATGGAGGCCACCCGCTGGCAACCTTAAAGGAGCCGGATACCGTCAGCCTGTCCAAGGGCTTGCTTAACCTTGAAAAGCACCTTGAAAACACTAAAATATATGGAGTGCCGGCTGTAGTTGCCATCAACAGATTTATCAGCGATACTGATGAAGAGATCAATATTGTAAAGCAGCGTTGTGAAGCTTTGGGGATCCGTGTTGCCCTGTGCGAAGGCTGGGAGTATGGAGGAGAAGGTACCAAAGCATTGGCAGAGCAGGTTGTGGCATCGGTGGAGTCATTTAAAGGAAAATATAAACCCGTCTACGACTGGAGCTGGAGCGTGAAGGAGAAGATCGAGGCGGTGGCACGAAAGATCTATGGCGCCCGTGATGTGGAATTTTTGCCTAAAGCAAAGCAGAATCTGAAGAAAATTGAGAGAATAGGGCTGAATGATAAACCTATTTGTATAGCCAAAACACAAAACTCATTTAGCGATGATCCTAAGTGGCTCGGCCGGCCGGAAAACTTTACGCTTACGGTAAGGGAAATAGAAATTGCGGCAGGAGCAGGGTTTTGCATACCTGTAACAGGCAATATGTTGCGCATGCCGGGACTACCGGCACTACCTGCAGCCGAGGGTATGGATATAGACAATAATGGTAAGATCACCGGGTTAAGCTAAAACTTTTAGCTGGTGAGGCCTGTAGTAAAAGCGAGATAGCCGTAATGAACAGGGTAGGTAAAGCAGAAATACTAAAGATAGGGGAGGGTACTCCAGAATTGAAGCCGGACCTGATAGCTGTTGAAGAGCCGCTTGAGATTCGGATAGGGTTTGGGGAAGAAAGCCAACGGGAGCAACGTAGCATCTCGGTTACAATGAGGACGCCCGGACATGATTTTGAGCTGGCGCTGGGTTTTCTGTTTACTGAAAATATTATATCCGATCATGATGAAGTAGTAAGCATCCGCTATTGCTATGATGCCGGCAAACAGGAAGAACGGGAAAATGTGGTGCGTGTGGAACTGTCACCGGCCGTGAAAATCGATTTTAAAAAGATTGAGAGACATTTTTACACCTCATCCAGCTGTGGTGTGTGCAGTAAAACATCAATAGATGCAGTAAAAACCGGTTGTCCGGTATTGAATTCTGATCTGCGGATTGATGAAAATATTATTCACCAGGCTCCGGCCACGCTGCGCCATGAACAGCAGGTATTTGAATACACCGGAGGCTTACATGCTGCCGGGCTATTTAATGAAAAAGGAGATCTGATCATCATGAGAGAAGATGTTGGCAGGCACAATGCCCTTGATAAACTTGTAGGGGCGGCTTTGGTGAAACAGATGGTGCCCCTGTCTGATTACTTTGTATTGGTAAGTGGAAGGGCAAGTTTTGAATTGGTACAAAAGTCGCTAATGGCGGGCATACCCTTGATGGCTGCAGTTGGAGCGCCCTCAAGTCTGGCGGTGGCCCTGGCAGAAGATTTTAATATGACCTTACTGGGGTTTGTCAGAAACCAAAGCTTTAATGTATATTGTGGAAGAGAAAGACTGACCTATGAAAATAAGAATTAAGGGCAATACACTGAGGTTTAGGCTCTCGCAGAGTGAAGTTGAAGAATTGAAGAATGAAGGCAGGACCAGTGATAGTATTGACTTCGGTCCCCGTAAACTCATTTATACACTGCAGGTGACGGATCAGCCTGAGGTTACCGCCAGCTATGATGCTGATTTTATCATGGTCAATATACCCTCGGAGATTTCTGAAAAATGGGTAAACACCAATCAGGTGGGATTTGATGCAGAACAGCCATTGAACGAAGGGGATAAGCTGTATATTTTGGTGGAAAAGGACTTTCAGTGTCTTAACCCAAGACGAGGAGAAGATGAAAGTGACCTTTTTGATAATCCTCAAAACGATACCTGCTAAGGAAAATGAAAGAGTGCCAGGTAATATTTCCAGGGCACTCTTTCAGACTCTTTTTTTAATGTTGTCCTACTTTGTAATTTCCTGGAGTAAACCTGAAGCAGGTAGCCACCCTGTTCCATGCATTGATCTGAGCAACTGCCAGGGTTAAGTTCGCAATCTCTTCTTTTGAAAAGTGTTTACGAAGTTCCTCATACAAGTCTTCATGTACCCCTTTCTCTGGCAGCAGTGTCAATGCTTCAGCCAAAGCCAGCATGGCTTGTTCCCTTTCAGAGTAGTACGGTGTCTCACGCCAGGCAGAAACTGAATATAGCCTGAGAGGCGATTCCCCTGCATGGGTAGCCTCTTTAAAGTGCATATCCAGACAGTAAGCACAGTTGTTGATCTGCGAAGTTCTGTAACGCATAAGCTCCAGCTCTTTAGTGCTTATTCCACATTGACGTAAATGCTCCTCAGTTTTTAACATCCCGGTAAAAACACCCTGCGGCAATTCCTGATACGAAATTCTTTCCATGATTTATATGATTTTTAGATTTTAAAAGTGATTTCATGGATATGACAGAAAATCGAAGGAGCGCGTGACATATTTTTCGGTTTTTTTGAAAAAGTTATGCGCGGATCAGGTTCTTTAGCTTTTCAGGATTTCTTATAAAGTAGATGTTCTCAATATTTCCGGACTCATCGAGCTGCAATACCTGGCAAAGATGAATGGTATTACCTTCGGTGTATAAAAGGGCAGGCTGGTGATTCAGCGTGGTATAGCTTATCTCAATCTCTGAGCCTTTGAAGAACTTTTCGAAAATCCCAAGCAGTAATTTTCTGACATTCTCAGGGCCAAAAATGGTTTTTCTTGCCGCCGAAGCTTCTTTTCCTCCATCGGATACGGCCTTAATGTCGTTGGTGAGCATCTGCTGTAAAGCCTCAGCGTTGCCGTTTAACATAACTTCTACAAACTGTTTCAGTTTAGCTTCGTCCTTTCCCGTATGAGGTACTGCTGTTGGGTTTAGCCTTTGTTTTGACCTTTTGAATATCTGACGACAATTTTCAATAGAAATGTTTAGTAGCTCAGATATTTCTGCATGACTGAAATCGAATGACTCCTTCAAAATGAAAACGGCTCTTTCTTTTGCTGTTAATTGCTCAAGTAAAACCAGTAATGAATAAGAGAGAATATGCCTGCGGTCCATCTCCGTTTCCAGGTACACCGGTTCAGGCAGCCATTCCCCGGGGTAGTCGGAGAGCCTTTCTTTTTGTTTGCCCTTGAAGTTGATGGCGCCATTAATGACCGATCTGATGAGATAAGATTTTTGATTTTCAACCTTGCCATGGTCTACACTTTGCCACTTGATCATGGTGTCCTGTATGACATCTTTTGCATCTTCGGCACTTCCCAAAATATTATAGGCATAGGGAAAAAGTGTTTTCTGATACTCGTCAATATTAAATGGCATGGCTCATTCTTTTTAGTGAAACTAGGGAAAAGGAATAAAATCTGCCATAGAAGCCATATAAAATAAAAACGGCTACTCATCGAGAAGTAGCCGTCGTTATGAAGCTCTGACAGGTTTTATTTCAGAGGCCTGTCAAGGATCAGCCTGTTTGTTCGTTGCTTTTTATCCACTGAAGTCATAATTGGGGTAAATCCTTCGCCTGTAGCCCTGGCCTGACGCCCGCCTGTGCTTGAGCCCTGGATCAGTTCTATTGCACGCGCCAGCAATGGTTCTTCGATATCGCCCAGAGCCTTCATGGGATATTGGAAGTCGTTGACCAGGTTGTCTCCCAAAGGAGAAAATCCATTGTCATAACCTGAGTACATCTCACTATTGAAGATCTTAAATACTATAGGAAGTATGCCATACTCATTATCTTCATTATCCTGATCTTCAATAGGAATAGAACCTACATTTTTCCCTACCGTAGTATCACCAATGATAGTAACATCCATATAAGGATCAAGTCCGTTAATGATCAGTTCGCTGGCAGAAGCGGTTCTTGAGCCGGTGAGTACATACAGCCGGCCCCCTATGTCGCTTCCTATATTATCTGCTTTACTTAAAAATTTCCCCCTCAGGATGTCGTCACCATCAGGTTGGCTCTCTATGTAGTTTTGGTACAGATCGTTCCACTGGTTCTGATAGAAAATGCTTGAGGTACTGATACCCGGGGCCAGAAGACTGGCCAGGTTAGTGGCAGATGATACTGAGCCACCACTGTTGTACCTCAGGTCAAGGATCATTTCGTTGACACCGGCACTTTTAAAACTGGCTATAATCTGATCCATTTCGGCATCATATGCTTTTGCGTCGGTCGGTCCTGGAGAGAAAAAGTTATATACATAGTAACCTATTTTCCTGTCGCCGATGGTAAATACTGTGTCCATCAGGTTAGGGTTTTCAGCCAAAACCACTGCGGTAAGGTTGGCTGTTCCCTTATCTTCGTAGCTGCTTATCAGGTCATTGTACCTTCTGTAGCTGATAGAATGGTTATTGTAAATTTCAGGGACCAGTGTTTGATAATTTGATAAAGTGATGGTTGTACCATTGATTTGATAGATCACGTCTCCTCTTTTCAGTCCTATGCTTTTGGCTGATGAATTGTCTTTGACATATAACACAATGGCCACAACATCATTGCTGTCCTCGACCCTGGCCAGGGCAAATTCATAGCCGGCATCTTTGCTTACACCGCTCAGTGAGTTGATAAGCTCTTCATAGTTGGGTACAATAACAGAGAACCTGTCTCCCTGATACAGAAGCTCATAAAAAAGATCTTCGGGTTCCTGGGTTTTGTCCACATCGGCAGGAATTTCGTCAGTCCAGTAGTAAACCTCTTTCATAATATCGTAGAGCCAGTTGTTAGTATCTATTTTTAACTGTTCTTCAGGAGTTAAAGAGGCATCGTCATCTTTACAGCTTGAGAAGCCGATCAGGACAGTTAATAACAGAAGAATCGAGCGGTTAATCTTTAGCATTATATTTAATATTTTTTTGATACAAAAATAGCAACGTCAGACCATGAAAAAAAATTCTTTTGGTCAATTGAAAAAAATTAGATACCAAGGTTTATAATAAAGCTGCTTATGCCCAGGTACAGACAAAGCGGGGAGTAGTATTTGGTATCAAGAGAAGCAAAAGTACTATGCCTGATTTTCTTCATAAACCCAACATACCGGAAGTCGCCTATGGCACGTAAAATGAAAATTGTACCTATGAACCACAGACTATTAGCCATAAACCACTCTGGTAGGATAGTAATAGAGATAAATGAATGGAATATAAATACTGAAGCAAATATGAGCAGACCAGCAGCAACAACTATACAGGCAAATATGCCCGGTGCGAACAGCGGTTTACCTTCCGGTGATTCGGGTAAGGCCTTTTCGGCTGCCCAGCTACCTCCAAATGCCCAATAAATATGCAGAAAACCCAGTAATGTCAGGATAGAAATATTAATGGCAGATAAGATACTGATCATTAGTAAACAGCTTTGTAATTGATATCTATGGTTATCTCCGTCATTTCTCCCGGCTTTACAGTAACCGGATTAATGTTGCCCTCACCATCAAATACATTGGCAAACAATCCATTTTCCTCTTTGGTAAAGACGGAATACCTTCCGGGAGGCAGATGAATTGAAAAATTGCCATTCTCATCTGTTTCTATAGTTTTTATCAATTTTGAAGGAACCTTCTCGTAAAGCTGGTTCTCCTGCACAACATTATTCATAGAAGTTACTTCATAAATAAGCACCGTCCTGTGCACGGGCTTGCCCTTATTGGATTGGCCGGGCCCGGGCATGAAATTTCCTTCAAACCACAAAACCTGCCCCTTAATCCCTTGCAACACCTGCTGCGCCGTGCTGCTTTTACAAGCTATAAATGATACTGCCATAAGAAATAGTAATACGTACTTCATGTTTATTCTATGCTGGTTTGAAATAAAGTTACATCTGATCATGGGAATTGAAAAAGAAAACAAATAATATCCATCAATAAAAGACATCCTTAAGTACCCGTCATCCTGAAATTTTCTTTTGGGAAACTGTAATTGTTGTCAGCCTCTATTCAGGATCTCCCGGATCAGGGCAGTGCATGAATTTTTGACTACATACTTAGTCGCCAAACCCCGAAGTAAAGATATGTGCAGGCAAAAATGGCATGGAGCCTCTTTGAGAGACATCTGCAGGGAAAGATCGGTAAAAGGTGAAGAAGTGATCGATGATTTAGTAAGGATTGAACTTCAAAAATAAATGACACCGTCTCCGTGGACTGTCCCCAGACAGCCCACGGGGACGGAGATGTTAAAATTTATGAGGTATGCTTGGCAGTGTCCGTACCCATACTCATACTCATACAATACTTCTAATGAGCAGCATTAAGAGTCGCAATGGGTATCTGCAAAAAAAAAGTAGTGGGCTGTCAGGGACAGCCCACGGGATTCATTTTAAGGGGATTAGGTGAACGAGACCCTTAGCCTCATCTGCACCGGAATCCTACAAGCCATTGCGCTCACTGGTAACCCTGGCACCACCGCGGTGATTTATTTTGCTGGCAAAGGTTTCTTCAATCTCCAACTCATCGGTCACATATACCTTTGCTGTGGAGGCCCCATGAGCCTCTACCGATGCATTGTTAGCCTTGAAACCATCAGCATCCAGGTGGGAAGCTCCGGCAAGGTCAGCCCTGAAATTTGAGGTTTCTCCGCTCAGGATCATTTCAGAGGCCCCGGCAAGCTCTAACTCCATGTCATCCACGTAAATAGCTGTAAGCTTGGCGTGTGATGCACCACTCATGGAAATGTCAAGATTGCGTTGCCTGAAGTTATTCATATAAAATTTACATGCGCCTGAAAGGTTGACTTCTGTTAATTCAGGTGTATAAACTGTGACCTCAATGCCATCTCTGGTCAGGTCATGCAATTTCAGCTTTCTTCGGCGGTCATAATCGATAAAGAGTCTGTCGCCTTCCACGTAAACCTCTACATTATCCAGGTACCTATCCTCACCATTGATGCCCACCTTATAAGCTTCGGCATTTACCACATTGATGATGAATGCACTCTCCGCCTCAATGGATTCAAATCCATCATGGAAGGTATACTCTTTGTCAAATTCTCCATGGCGATAAGGGCTGGTTTCGGTAGAGTATCTCTCGTTGGTATCTTCGTCATAGTGTTCATCTTGGTAGCGTTCTTTTATTCTTTCAGGGCATGTGGTACACTTTAAGCTGCCATCTTCGGTAAACATCCAGGTGTTGTTTTCCATGTCGGATACCCTGTAACCGTTTCGGTAGATCGTATTTCTTATAATATGCTTCATGTCCTCATCCATCATAAAAGGCTTGTTGTATGGAATGTATAACGTCATGTCAAGGTGTTGGGCCCTGAAAATGGCATCGTCCTTAAACCTGATATTGGAGTCAAATGTGAAAACGGAGTCTGTAAAAGCCACATTGTAAGTAATCATTTGTGCATTTTCCATCGCATCCCTTCTTGAGCGGCCGCGTGATTCGAATACCTGGACCAATTCATAATTATCACCACTATGGCCTCTTAATTCAAGTGTGGTGACATCATAGTCTTCCATACCTACTTCCTTAAGCGTCAGAACGGCTGTTTTGTTGCCAGGATCATAAGTTTCGGTCACTTTGTGCTCGCCTTCTTCCCTGAAGTTGTAAACAATTCTTGGTACGTTGGCAGAAACCACTATTCCGCTGATAATGAATATGGCAAATAATGACCATCCGGCTGTGGCATTGAAAATAATTCTCTTGGCAATGATTGATGCTCCTAAAAGGATGAGAAAAATGCTGGGTACAGCTACTACCAGAAAGGCAGCAACAGAAGTAAACATAGGAAAGCTATCTGAAATAAGCTCCAGAGGAAGCCCCATACTTTCATAATCGCCAAATGCGGGGTCATACAGGAAGCCGGTGGTGAAAACACCGAGTAGCGCTCCCAAAGCTATGACCATCGCCAGCACAAAAGAGGCACCTGTAAGGATGAATATTACACCGGCAATAACCCTGATAAACTCAACCAGAAAAAGCATGACAGGTCCCAGTACCTTACCTAAACCGTTGATGATGGCAGCAAGCAACCTGAAAGGGAAAAGTAAGATCTTGATCAGAATGTTTTCTTCGCCCTCTTTTACATTAAGTCCTTTTTTGATATTCGATTCTATGTTACTAAGTGTAACCGGGTCGCCCTGCATTTGTACCTTGTCAGTAATAGATTTAGCCTCCGGGAGTATGATCCAGAGGATAATATAAGCCAGCAGACCCGAACCGCCGATAAGCGTAAAAATCACAAACAGCACCCGGATCACTACCACATCCACCCCGAAGTAGGTGGCTACGCCTGATGATACACCGGCTATGACCTTTCCGTCAGGGTTGCGGTACATTTTTTTAAGCTTCTTGTCTTCGGAAAGGTCGTAGTTCGGGGGCAGCACTATCCAAAGGATGATGTAGGCCAATACCAACCCTCCATAGCTTCCTAAAAACAGGATAAGGGTGATTAACCGTATCCAGAGAGGGTCTATGTTGAAATAATGAGCCATACCGGCACATACACCTCCCAACAATTTCCTCTTTTCGTCACGATACATTTTTTTTGAGCCTGTATCGGACCATGCCTGTTGTGACCCCTCTTGAGAATTTTCGGTTTTCTCTTCGTCGTCAGGAGTGTCCTGCTCCTCCACTGCCTGAAAATCCTTAATACTACCCATGGTAGCTATTAATGAATCAACATCTTCCGCATTGATAATCTGCTTGCCTTCGTTTAATTTGGCAAGGAAAATTTCAGCTATACGACTTTCAATGTCAGCTATGATTTCTTGGCTGCCTTCGAAACTGGAAAAGTAACGGTTTATGGAGTCCAGATAATCTCTGAGCTTTTCAAATGCGTCTTCCTCGATGTGAAAGATGATGCCGCTGATATTTATACTGATATTCTTTTTCATTGTTCTGAGTTTTTAATCGATAGTGTTAATGGTTTCTGGTAAGCTGCTGTCAGGTTAGCTCTTGACTTTTTTTGAAGTAATTAATTTAGTTGACTTTACCAGATCTTTCCAGGTACTGTCAAGGCTACCGAGAAAACTGTTGCCTTTTTCCGTCAGCGTATAATACTTTCGGGGTGGACCTGAATTTGACTCAACCCATTTATACTCTACCAGGCCCGATTTCCTTAGCCGGGTAAGCAATGGGTACAAAGTACCTTCAACAACCATGATCTTTGCTGTTGTTAATTCCTCCAGCATGTCGGAGGCATAGACCTCTCCACGGGAGATAATATGCAGAATACAATACTCAAGAATGCCCTTCCGCATCTGCACTTGTGTGTTTTCTAAATTCATACATTTTACTTTTTAGAAGAGATGTCAGTGGGTGGCCCTGTCCTGCTCATGTCGAATCTTTTGGTAAGCCCTTATCCTTTAGGATATTGACTTAATTAGGAGACTTTATAAGCTGGCTTAGCCACTCCATCAAAACACCTCTGAGTTTTGACCTTGATCAAGTATACGGAAAAGGTACTGTGTATGGCCAAGTACTAAGTAAAAAATATTAGCTTGTATTAAAAGTTCGTATTTATATTATGCCAAATATTTGAATTGTTAAAAAATGAAGTTGTTTTAGATAGATATTTGTTACATTCTTATTTAAGAAAGTATCAACCTATTGAACTTTATGAAGCAAAAACTTCTTTTGTAGGGGATTCATTTTAGATATATTTACAGATATCACCCAGGCGCAAATCAAATGGCAAAAAATACTATATTCAGCTTTGTATTTATTTTAATATCCTTCGAAGTGCTGGCCCAGAGTACTCCCAAATACAGTAATGAATTTTTATCTATTGGTGTAGGAGCCAGGGGGCTGGCTATGTCCGGCAGTCAGGTAGCTCATGTTTCTGATGTTACCTCAGGTTATTGGAACCCGGCCGGTCTGCTGGAAGTGAAGGACCAATATGAATTTACACTCATGCATGCCGAGTACTTTGCCGGAATTGCCAAGTATGACTATGCAGCATTTGCTACTCCTGTTGATTCTATGAGCCATTTAGGAATTTCAATTATCCGATTTGCCATTGACGATATTCCGGATACGCGTTTCCTGTATGATGCCAACGGGGCAATCAATTATGATAAAATCCGCTTCTTCTCGGCTGCCGATTACGCTTTTTTGCTAACCTATGCCCGCCGCGTAAGCCTGATTAAAGGCTTGAAACTGGGTGCGAATTTTAAAATTGTACATCGCAAGGCTGGTGATTTTGCTAATGCCTGGGGTTTTGGGCTTGACGCTGGAGCTCAGTTGGAGCGTAAAAACTGGCAGTTTGGTTTAATGTTAAGAGATGTTACAGGCACATTCAACGCCTGGACCCATAATACGGAACTCGTGATTGATGTATACACGCAAACAGGTAATGAAATACCGGAAAATTCCGTGGAGGTGACTTTACCTAAGGCTATATTGGGTGTTGGTAAGTATATACCTGTAAAATCAAAGTTTGGCATATTGGCTTCTTTGGATCTTATCACGACCTTTGATGGTAAGCGCAATACTGTTGTAAAATCGGATTTTGCTTCCATAGAGCCTGCCATGGGTTTGGAGCTTGACTACAAGAAGACTGTTTTTCTCAGAATGGGAGCAGGTAATATTCAGGAAGTAAAGGATTTCGATGAATCGACATACAAAACTTTTCAGACGAATTTTGGGTTGGGAGTAAAGATCAGGAGCATAACCATCGATTATGCACTCACGGATATAGGAGATCAGTCCGAGTCGCTTTATTCACATGTTTTCTCACTTAAGGCCGGTTTGAATAAAAAATGATGAAGAAATTAGCATATTTGATACTACTCACCTTAATCTCAGTACCTGGGCATACCCAGAACTATGGCAATGAGTGGATTGATTATAACAAGCAATATTATAAAATCCCTGTTGCAAGAGAGGGCATCTACAGAATATCCCACGCAGATCTTGTCAATGCTGGATTTCCAGTAAACTCGGTGGACCCGCGGAGGCTACAGCTTTTTCATATGGGTGAGGAGCAGGCCATCCATGTACAGGGGCAGGGTGATGCCATATTCAACACCTCTGACTACATAGAATTCTACGGGCAGAAAAATGATGGTAGATCAGATACTGAATTATATCAGCCAACATCGGCACAGCCACATCAGCTTTATAATATCTATACTGATACCACCGCTTATTTCCTTACATACAATGTATTACCCGTCAACGGTAAAAGGATGGCGACATTCTCAGAAAATAACATTAATGGTCTTCCTACTCAGGCTTCCCACGGAGAGCAGATCACCACAATAAACATAAATCAATATTCAGGAGGACGTAGCTTTAATGCCAGCGATGTTACCAAATATAGCTATTTCGACTATGGCGAAGGCTGGACCGGCCAAATGATCCAGGAAGGGCAATTCGTGGATTATATACTTAGTGGCGTAAACCTTTCAGTGCAATCGGCAGGCAACCCCCGGCTGAGGGTACTGCTGGTGGGACGTGATGATGTGACACACCGGGCAGAAATATTTGTTGGCCAGAATCCGGCAACATTAAGGTCCCTCGGGCCGGTACAGTTTGATCAGTATAATACATATTTGTTTGATGGGGCAATAAACTGGTCAGATATCAACTCCAGCGGTGAGCTATATGTGAGGGTATCAGCTTTAGGTGTTAGTGGAAATAATGACCGGCTGAGTACTTCCTACCTGCAGTTGGTCTATCCGCAATCCTTCAACATGGGCGCAGCCAACAGTAAAAAGTTTAACCTGAATGTAAACGCGGGCAATAAATCCTATGTGGAAATACAAAATGCCCCTGTCACGCCTTTGATTTTTGATATAACAGACACGGATAACGTCAGGAAAATTGGGTATAATACATCAGGGTCGACGATCAGTGCTATGATTGATAATACCAGTGCAGCAAGGAAACTATGGGTTAATGGCACGTCATTTATTACACCAGTTCTTAGTAAGGTCAATTTTCAGAATATTAATGCTGCTAATTATGATTACCTGATCATTAGTCACCCGATACTGATGAACCCTGTCGGTGGTGTGAGCGATCCGGTTCAGGCCTATGCTGACTACAGGGCTTCCTTTGGGTTTAATGTACTCAAAGCAGATATTACCATGCTTTATAATCAGTTTAACTACGGCATTGTTAATCCTTTGGCCATTTATCGGTTTATGCGATATATGGTGGACAATGGTGATCCAAAATACCTGTTCCTGATAGGGAAGGGTATCGATCCCGGGGCTAATTTTCACCGAAATGCTACCGGATATGTCCCTGTTACAAAATTTGGGGTTACTTATCAGGTAAGAGACCTGGTACCTTCAGCTGGCTCTCCTCCCTCGGACATTGTATTTACTGCCGGTCTGGATGGTACTACCTACGAGCCTGCCGTGCCGGTAGGCCGTCTTCCGGCTGTTAACGCGGGGCAGGTTTTAGCCTATCTCGATAAGGTCAAGGAAATGGAGGCCTTGCCGTTTGATGCCCTGTGGAGAAAAAGATTACTGCACCTTAGCGGAGGTATTTCCACTACAGAGCTTGCTGTATTCAGAAATTATATGGACGGGTTTTCAAATATTGCTGAAAATAAATTTTTGGGAGGAAAATCAAAAACCATTTCCAAAGAGTCTAACAGTACCGTAGAGCTTATCAATGTAGACGAAGAGATTAATAACGGTCTCAATATGGTTACCTTTTATGGACATTCTGCACCATCAGTGACTGATATTGATATTGGGTATGTTTCAGACCCTCTGCTTGGATATAACAACACCGGTAAGTACCCTTTCTTCCTGGTGAATGGGTGTAATGCAGGTCAGTTTTTTAATGCCAATGTACTTTTTGGTGAAGACTGGGTACTTGCAGAAGATAAAGGAGCCCTTGGGTTTATTGCCCATAGTTCGTTTGGTTTTGCCACCAACCTCAAGAAATATACAGATACTTTTTACGGTACAGGATATGCCGATTCGGTTTACATCAGCAAAGGGGTAGGGGATATCATGAAGGAGACCATCAAAAGGTATATGGCCACATCGGGTAATTCGCCTGCAAATGTTACGCAAGTGCATCAGATGGTTTTGCTGGGAGATCCGGCCGTGATGCTTTTTGGTTCTGAAAAAGCTGATTATGAGATAAATGATAATAATGTATACCTCGAGTCTTTTGATGGAGGAGTGGTGTCAGCTCAGTCTGATTCCTTTGCCGTAAAGGTTATCGTCAGAAATTTCGGAAGGGTTTCTTCCAGAAATTTGAGCATGAGGGTAACCCGGACTTTGAGTAACAATAATGTAATGGTGTACGACTCACTTTTTTCACCTGTGTATTTTCAGGATACCCTTGCCATAGTCATTAAAAATGAAACACTGGCGGGCTTTGGAAACAACCAGTTTATGGTTGAACTCGACTATACCGCAGAGGTGGACGAACTCAATGAAGGCAACAATACAGCAATACTCAATGCCTTTATACCATTATTCGGCACTAAAAATTTGTATCCGGTTAATTATTCCATTGTCTCCTCTCAACCGGTTGAATTGTTGGTACAAGCCACTGATATTCTGACCGACAGCCGGGACTTTGTCATTGAAATAGACACAGTAAAAACATTTAACAGCCCGTTTAAAAAGCAGAATACCATCAATAGCAAATTGCTGGCGAGTTGGCAGGTATCCTTACTACCGGATATTGCTGCGAATGACAGTGTGGTATATTTCTGGAGGTCAAAATTTGCCCAGACCGGAGAGGATGAGAATGAGGAGTGGGCTGTAAGTTCATTCATATATATTAAAGATGGCCCTGAAGGATGGTCTCAAAGTAAATTTTCTCAATACGATGAAAACGAGCTGGATGGTCTGGACAGGGATATCCCCAACAAAGAACTTATCTATAAAGAGTCTGAAATAGATGTTTACGTGAAAACCTTTGGTGCAGCAAACCCGGCTGGAGTGTATGATATTTCAGTAAAACTGAATGGTACAGAATACATCATTGCCAATGGAAGGCCATGTCGTGATAACACCTTGAACATCCTTGCCTTTGATAAATCTTCAACGATTCCATACCCTGCGATTCCATTCATTATTACTGACAGCCGAACCTGCGGCAGATTACCTCAGGTCATTAATAGTTTTACACGTGCAGAATTTGAAGCAGGTGATGAAAACCTTCTTACTTGTATCGACAATATCAGCGAAGGAGATTCTGTTATTATTTTCACTATTGGAAACCCTCAGTTTAGCCTGTGGTCTGCTGCCGTAAAAACCAAACTGGCAGAGATTGGTGCATCTACCGCCAATATTAATGCACTTACCGACGGGGAACCTTACATGTTGTTCGGGAAAAAGGGCGCGACAGCTGGTAGTGCCACTGAAATCAAAGCCACCATAGCCCCGGCTAATGAGCAGGAAATAGAGCTGGATGAGAATATAACAGGCATCTATTCCGATGGTATGATGTACTCTACACTTATAGGCCCGGCCTCTCAATGGCAGTCCCTTTTGTCTCATGTGGCTATTTCGGAAGTGCCGCAGACAGATATTTATGGTATAGACGTTTATGGTATAAACCCAGCCGGAGACGAACTGCTATTGCGTGATAATGAAACAGCAAAAGTTGTAGATATTACTGGTATAGACGCAAACCAATATCCTTTTTTAAGATTGAAATATAACATACAGGATGACGTCAACCTTACTCCGGGTCAGCTTCGCAAGTGGCAGGTATTATACTCAGGAGTCCCGGAAGGTATTTTACTCGTTGGTGATGATACGGCAGATAAGAAAGAGCGCCCGGAAGGTGATGTGGTTGAAACTGCTTTTGGATTCAAAAATATTTCAGATAAAAACTTTCCGGATTCCCTTACCGTGCAGTATACCCTGTTCAATCAGGAGAGTCGGTCTTCGGAAGTTAAAAATGTTAAGATCAAATCCCCAACACCGGGAGATACGACCAGTTTTAACCTTAATTTGAAGACATTAGGTAAAGTAGGGCTCAATGATTACAACGTTTTTGTAAATCCTAATGAGTATCCCGAACAGTACCTGGAAAACAATGTCTTTGATCATAAGGGATACCTCAAAGTGATAAAAGACAATATTAATCCTTTAATTGATGTGGTTTTTGATGGCAGTTATATCATGGATGGCGACATTGTCTCACCTACACCACTGATCTCAATCCGGATGAAGGACGAAAACCAGTTCATACTTAAGCAGGATACCGTTGATGTGAACATTTTCCTCCGTAAATGTGAAGCATGCGATTTCAAACGTATACCGTTCTCATCTGAAAGATTACAGTGGTTTCCTGCTGATGATGAAAATGATTTCCGTATAGAGTATAAGCCCGACTTCAACGAAGACTACGATCCCGCTAAAACGGACCCTTACATCTATACTTTGAGGGTGGAGGCCGAAGATGCCAGCGGCAACACCTCGGGTAGCGAACCTTATTCTATTAATTTTGAAGTTGTATTCGAGTCTTCTATTACCAACTTTTATCCTTACCCGAACCCCTTCTCTTCCAGTACGCGGTTTATTTTTACCCTGACAGGAAGTGAGGTCCCTGATGAGATCAAGATCCAGATCATGACAGTGTCAGGAAAAATAGTAAGGGAGATAACACAAAATGAACTCGGACCGGTTAGAATTGGTAATAACGTTACTGATTTTGCATGGAATGGTAAGGATGAGTTTGGGGATCAGCTGGCCAATGGGGTTTATCTTTACAGGGTCATAGTGCGGCAGAATGGAGCAACACTGGATCATCGGGCAACCTCGGCTGATAAGGCCTTTAAAAACGGGTTTGGAAAGATGTATCTATTGCGTTGATCACAAATTTCCTTGTAAGCCTTTTGGCCTGAATGTGGGAAAGAACCGGGCAGTAGCTTTACTAAACTTCTGAAAGTTTGGTAAAGCTTACTATTCAGAAATACGGGCAGAACAAATACACTCAAACCGGAATCATCCCGCTCTTTTGAGGCTCTTCCGTGGTATTAAGCCTTCGTAGAATGTAAATTTCATCAATGATTCAAAGGCCTGTATGTTTTGTCCTTATGGCTATTCTATAAATATTTTATCCCTATGGGAATATTGAATTAAGCTGAAAATCTGTGGAACAAAGGATTGGAAAATAAGCGTGCAAAGCGAACCTAACCACAGCGGACCACTCACGCCTATTGCTTTATCCAGGTTTGCCGACTGCCATTAACCGGTGTCTGTAAACTAAAGACCCGAAATGTCAGCGTCTCCCTGGAAATTCTGCTTGATCAGGATTTAAGGTGAGGTAAAAACAAATCAAAACCTTATCTTAATAGTATCTTCTCCCCCGAAATGGGTGATATATTTTTTCGTGCTATTTTGCATATTGAATTTGAGATTAAATAGCCTGTGGTTCGTCATATTCTTCGATATATTCTTATGCTATGCCTGTTGGTGAGGGGCTACACGGGCTATAGCCAGTCATACAATTTTATCAACTATGGAATCTCCGACGGTCTTGCGCATGAGAAGGTGCTCGACTTCTGTGAAGATAAGTTTGGGAACCTCTGGATAGCTACACTTGGCGGCGGGCTTTCAAAATTTAACGGTCTTACCTTTCAAAACCTGACTATTCGTGACGGGTTGGCCAGCAACTATGTAAGAGATGTAATGGTGGATAGCCGAGGCAATGTATGGGCAGCCACCGCTGTGGGTATATCAAGATACGATGGTAAGCAGGTTCGTAATTTTGAAATAGCTGATAATAATGACAGGGAAAATTCGGTCAATGTTATTTATGAAGACGGGACCGGCAATATCTGGTTTTCAGCGCCAACAGGAGGAATAGGGAGGATAGATTCAAAAACGGAGCAGATCGAGACTTTTAATATTCCCAACAGCACTCCCAATGACAAGGTTATAGCTATAACCGAAGATAAGAAAGGTAAACTTTGGTTTATTTCTGCTATTAAAGGGCTTTTTGCATATGATGGTAAGAGCTTTGTTAATTATGTCAACAATTCAGAATTTAAAGGCTACCTGCTTTCTGTTTGTGCAGATGACAATGGAGTACTTTGGCTGGGCTCTAATAAGGGACTTTTGCGGTTTGACCCGGATCAACCTGGGATTATCAGTGATTTCTTCCCACCACTTAAGGGCGTTTTTATAAAATCTGCAATTGTAAAAGACACCTCAAACTTCTGGAGCGTTTCTGCCTATGGCATCATGCAGTATGATCAAGGTAAGGTGCGTACCTTTAGTTCGCAGCAAGGTTTCACCAATCTGGTCGTCAATAATATATACCGTGACCGTGAAGGTATAATATGGGCTGGCACGGATGGTGACGGAATATACAAACTTTCCAACGAAATTTTTGTCCATTACGGTCGGGAACATGGACTTCACAATTATTTCATTACTTCAATATTGCAGGATTATCACGGTAAGTACTGGATCAGCTCCTACGGAGGAGGGGTTGATGTTTTTGATGGAAAGAGCTTTAGCAACCTGAGCACTGCGGATGGTTTAAGCAATGCTTACATATGGGCAAGTACACTCGACAAGCAGGGTAATGTGTGGCTTGGTACCAAAGGCTCAGGCTTGATCCGGTTCGACGGCGAAAATTATACTTACCTGAATATGGATGACGGGCTGGTCTATAATTCCATCAGATGTCTTTTTAGTGATAGTCAGAATAATCTTTGGATTGGTACGGCCAATGGCTTAAGCCGGTTTGATGGTAAAACATTCCATAATTACAATATAGATAACGGCTTATACGACAACACCATCTGGAGCATTTCGGAGCCGGTAGAAGGTAAAATAATGATCGTTACACGCGGAGGGTTCAGTTATTTTATGGAAGGCAAAATGAGTAAAGGCTTCAATGATGGAAATGTCTTTGATAAGAGAATAAATGTGGCCCTCGAAGATACTTATGGCAATTACTGGATAGGTTACTCCGGCCATGGGCTGCTCAGAATAAGCAAAGACAGGGAGAACTATGAACTGCTGACCACTGACAATGGCCTGACGTCTGACCTGATCTATAACCTTATCTTTGATAATGAAGGAAACCTGATCGTAGGCATGGAGCGGGGGGTAGACAAGCTATTCCTTACCGGTGAGAATCAGATAAAAAGAATAAAGAACTACGGTAAAACTGAGGGGTTTAAGAATATTAAGACCACGCATAATGCAGTGTATAAGGATGAGGAGGGCAACATCTGGTTTGGAGCTCCTGATGGCGTCTTTAAGTTTCAGCCCCACAAGGAATTTCCCAACCAGGTAGAGCCGGTCACCTATATTTCAGGAGTGAAGCTCTTCTACCAGGAAGTAAACTGGGATAATTATGCCGATAGTACGTCAAGCTGGCATAACCTGCCCATTGACCTGAAACTGCCTTACAATGAAAACAACCTGGTAATCGAATACTTTGCGAGTAGCCTCAATAACCAGCCGGAAGTTACCTATAAGTTCAGATTACTTGGGCTGGAAAAAGAGTGGAGCCCGCTGACCGCAAAATCAGAGGCTGTTTACACCAATTTATCTCCGGGCGAGTATACGTTCGAGGTTTTGGCCTCCAACAGCGATGGTGTATGGAATCAGCATCCGGCAACTTTCAAGTTTGAGATAGTGCCACCATTCTGGCAAGAGCCCTGGTTTTTTATTTTACTCGTCGTGTTGATCATAGCAGGGATCAAGCTGTTTAACGATTACAGGATAAGGGCCAACCTCAATAAAATACTAACAGTTGAGCGTATACGGGCTGAGGAGCTGGTGAAGGTAAGAAAGCGCATGGCGAGGGATTTTCATGACAATATGGGTAATCAGCTGGCTAGCATTACCGTATTTGCGAACCTGATCAGTCTGAAGTTAAAAGATAAGTCAGCAGAAATTGATGAATTGCTTAAGAACATTGAAAAACATACCAAATCTCTTTTTAATGGTACCAAAGACTTTATTTGGTCCATTGATCCCGAGAGTGATAATTTAGGTGAGATTTTTACATATATTAAAGATTTTGGCGAAGACCTCTTTAATAATACCAATATTTCCTTTTTCTCTAAAGCGGATGATCTAACCGGGAGAAACCTGCCTTTGCCTTCAGGGTGGAGCAGGCAGATCGTTCTAATTTTTAAAGAAGCTATGACGAATGCTTTGAAGCATTCAAACGGTGACGAAGTCCATCTGGATTTAAACCTTGTCAAAAATGAATTCGTTATAACCTTTAAAGATAATGGTGTCGGCCTTGACCATGAGAGGTTGGGGAAGGGGCATGGCTTTAAAAACATGCGTTCCCGCGCTTCGCAGATAAGCTGTACGGTAGAAGTGGAAAGCAAAGTCCGGAATTATGGTACGATTATACGCTTTAGAGGAAGTATTCAATCAGAACCCAAAGAACGAGAAATTAAGATTTACTAATTAAATGTACATGAGATGAATTACTTCAGGTCAAGAATTGTAATCGTTGAAGACAACGATGCGGTAAGGGAGGGGTTTTCCTTGATTATTAATAGCGTAAGCAACTACTATGTTGTAAATGCCTATGATAATGCAGAGGACTGCATTAAGAATTTAAAAAAAGATAAGCCGGAAATTATTCTGATGGACCTGGAGTTACCAGGCATCAATGGGATTGAAGCCATTGCCCTGATCAAGAAACAGAATCCCGGCATTGAGCTGATCGTTAACACCATTTATGAAAACAGCGATTTGGTTTTTCAGGCTTTATGCGCCGGAGCCTCCGGGTATATTACCAAAAACACCAGTCATACCGAATTGCTGGATGCTATAGACGAGGTAATTCAGGGAGGGGCACCCATGAGCAGTAAAATAGCCAAGCTGGTCGTTAATTCATTTCAGAAAAATCCAAATTCTCCACTTTCAGGTCGTGAAACCGAAGTGCTTGAGCTGCTGGCCAAAGGTAAAAGTTATAGCATGATAGCCCAGGAACTGTTTATTACCAAAGAGACGGCCAAATCGCATATAAAAAATATATATTCCAAGCTTCAGGTGAACAGCAAGTCCGAAGCTATAGCCAAAGCCACCAAGGAAAAATTAATTTAAAGCAATTTTGCTCCTGCATCTCTTACAGGACAATACCCTGCACGAGATGCAGGAGCAAAATATACCCGGATATTCCCCAATTTGGATGGGTTTAGAGCTTCTGTAGTCCCATCAATCACTACCAAAATAACATTTCCAGCGAGACCCAAAGGCCTGATTTACAGACTCAAAATGAAGTCCTTTTTTCATAAGAAGGGGATGCAAATCCCTATTTTTCTGACATTTAGGTTAAAAAAACAGCTATAAATTCCGTCATTCCGGGGGATTTTTCCTGCACGCAGTTTAGTGACCTTTGATTAAGATCCAAATTGGCTTTAAAAGGGAAGGAGTGTATTCATCTGGCACTCCGGTATATCCTTTCAGGCCGGTTGGGTCGAAATAATTTATTTCACTTAAACCGTATAGTATGAAGAAGTTTTTACTCATTAGTTTCATGCTCGTCCTGATACTCGGCCACTATGAGTCTCAGGCGCAGGAACGATCAATCACGGGTAAGGTGACCTCAGTAGATGAGGGACAGCCTCTGCCCGGTGTAAACGTGGTGCTGAAGGGAACCACGACAGGAACAGTTACCGATATTGAGGGTAACTATAAGCTCAATGTCCCTCAGGAGGGAGGGGTACTGGTCTTTTCTTTCATTGGTTTGGAATCACAGGAAATGCAGATTGGTTCACGGGCCGTGATCGATGTGCAAATGGCATCGGATGTAACGCAGCTTAGCGAAGTCGTGGTAACGGCCGTGGGTATTGAGAGAAGCAAAAAATCATTGGGCTACTCAGTAGAAAACGTTGGTTCGGAGCAAATCCAGCAAAAATCAGAGCCTGATGTGCTGAAAGCTTTGCAGGGCAAGATACCCGGTGTTCAGATTTCGGGGTCTTCAGGGTCGCCCGGTAGTGCTACAAGGATCACTATTCGAGGCGCTTCGTCATTCCTGGGCAATAACCAGCCACTATTTGTGGTAGATGGTATTCCTTATAACGACACGCAGTTTGATACCAACAACCAGCTAACCGGTGGCGCTGCCTATGCCAATGGCCTGGCACAACTGGACCCTAATAACATTGCCTCCATATCGGTATTAAAAGGAGCCGCTGCAGCTGCTTTATATGGTTCAAGAGCCGCAAACGGTGTTATCGTCGTTACTACAAAATCAGGAAGCGCGAGGGCATCAAGAAAAGGATTGGAGATAACGGTTTCTTCCTCTTTTGCATTGGAAGAGATTGCCAACCTTCCTGATTATCAGAATACTTATGGAAACGGTGCTGAGTTTTTATATTCAAACTCAAATGGTTCATGGGGGCCTGCTTTTGCTTCTCTGGATTCGTTCCCTACATGGGGAAACTATTTAAATGCCTTCCCGGATATGCCTGCAAATTTGCCATATGTGGCTCAGCCGGATAATGTTAAGGACCTCTTCGAAACCGGTACTATCTATGACAACTCCATAAGTATAGTAGGTGGTAATGAGAAGGCTACATTATCTGCTGTTGTTTCCCATATGACCCAGGATGGTTACATTCCGTTTTCTTCTTTTGACAGAAGCAACCTCAGTATAGGGGGTAATGCGCAGTTGGATAACCGGGTGATTATCGGTGGTAACCTGTCGTACACCCGTACGGAGCAGCATGGACCTATATTCGGTGCTGCAGCAGCAGACCCTACTGCTGCCTCTTCTTTTGCCAGAACGCTATGGTTGGGAAGAACATGGGATACCAGCCTGCCTTATGAAAACCCTCAGGGAGGATCAGTATTTTACAATACACTTGCTGTTGACCACCCGCTGTGGTCATGGAAGCATAATGGGCTCACGGCAAACGTAAACAGGCTCGCAGCCAATTTCAATGTAGCCTATGATATTACCGACTGGCTCACAGCCTCATTTAAGGTTGGAACCAACACCTTCAATGACAGAAGACAACAGGTATGGGATATCGGTTCCAACGCTTTCAGTGGTACGGGAGCCATACTGGACGATGATATATTCTTTGAAGAAATCGAGACTAACTTCCTTCTTACTTTCCAGAAGGACCTTAATGAAGACTTTGATATTAAGGCCATAGTAGGACACAACTCCAACCAAAGAACTATCGACAGACAATCTACTTTAGGTACTACTATCGTTTCGCCCGGTATTTACGATATCGATAATACCAATACGCTGGTGCCTAATGGGGGTACATATTCCAAGCGAAGGCTTATGGGTGTTTTCGGAGAGGTGAATGTTGGCTACAGGGACTTCCTGTTTTTGAATATGACGGGTAGGAACGACTGGTCATCCACGCTGCCTGTTGAGAGCAGAAGCTTCTTTTACCCAAGTGCTTCATTATCATTCATTTTTACCGAAGGGTTTGATATCAACAGTACGGTACTTACCAATGGTAAGCTGAGAGCCAGCTGGGCCAAGGTAGGTAACGATGCAGGCCCATATTCATTAACAAATACTTTCTCCGTAAACCTGGGCAATAACACGGGCGTGATCGGCTCTGTTAATCAAAATGATCTTCCATTCTTGGGTCAACCCGGTATTACTCAAAGCAATGTGGCATCAGACCCTGATCTGACACCGGAATTTACCAAGGAGTGGGAGCTGGGTACCAGCCTGGCATTTTTTGAAGACCGCATCAATCTTGATGTTACGTATTACAAAAGAAACTCCACGGATCAGATCGCCAATGTAACGTTACCTTCAGCTTCCGGTTTTGAACAGTTGATCACAAACTTTGGTGATCTCGAAAACAAAGGATGGGAAATCGGATTAGGTTTGGTGCCCGTTAAGCTTGGTAATGGATTTAAATGGGAAACCTATACCACTTTTACGAAAAACGAGAGTAAAGTACTGGCATTGTCAGATGGAGTGGAGCGGATCAATATCCGAAATCTGTTTGGAGGAGGTGTGAGACCAATTCTTGAAGTAGGGCAGCCCTATGGAGCACTTTATGGTTCGGTATCAGCGAGAGATGATGAAGGTAATTTCCTGATTGACCCACGAACAGGTATCTTATTTCCAAGCCTTGAAAACAACGGTTTAGGTATCATTGGTGACCCCAACCCCGATTTTACGATGGGTTTCATTAATACCTTTAGTTTCAAAGGCATTACACTACAAGCTCTGATTGATTACAGGCACGGTGGCGATATGTATACCACTACAGTTGAGCGTTTGCTGGGTAGAGGTGTGACCAAGGATACAGAAGACAGAGAGTCCTCAAGGATTATCCCCGGATTCTACGGAGACCCGAATACAGGTCAGCCGTTGCTGGATGAGAGTGGAAATAAAATACCCAACACCACGCAAATCACAACTAACGACCTGTTTTTCTCTAATGGAGGCTCTCAGCAGTCGTTTGGTATTAATGGAGCGGATGAAATGTCAGTATATGATGGTACCGTTATCCGTTTGAGAGAAGTAAGCCTGGGATATCAATTGCCTAAAAAGCTTTTGGAGAAGACTCCTTTCGGAAGTGCTTCAATAACATTTACAGGCAGAAACCTCTGGTATAATGCCCCCAACATCCCTGAGTATACCAATTTCGATCCTGAAGTTAACGGCTTCGGTTCTACCAACACACAAGGTATAGAGTATGCTTCAGCTCCTCAGTCCAAGCGATACGGAGTAAACTTAAAGTTCACATTCTAAACTTACAACGATGAAAAAATTATTCAATAGATATATGCGGGTTGTAGTTTGTGCGGTCTTGTTGCTCTTCTCATTTAGTTGTAACGACTATTTTGATATCAATACAGACCCGAATAACCCTACAACTGCTCCGCTAAACCAATTACTGACTAATTCACAGTTGAACATTGTCAATTCCGTGGGGCTTTCTAACGGAGGTCTTACCTCTCACCTGGGAGTGTTCATGCATCAGGTTACCCGCAGAGCGACCCCTGACCAGTATGGTACGCAGGGTAGTGACTTTGCCATCACCACTTCATGGCAGGCATTTTACGACATTGCCCTTGAAGATATCCGGTACATGATTGAGACAGGTACGGAGAGTGGCGATTTGCAATATGTAGGCATAGCCAAAATATTAAAAGCTTATACCTACAGTGTACTTGTGGATGTATGGGGCGATGTACCTTTTAGTGAGGCCAATAGCATGCCGGATATTCGGTTTCCTGCATTTGACGATGATGCGGTAATATACCCTCAGATTATAGCCTTGCTGAACGAGGGGATGGCTGACATGGCCAATACAGAAGCTGAAAACCAAAATGTACCTGGTTCGGATGACCTGATCTACGGAGGTGATATTGATTTATGGAGAAAGGCTGCAAAAACCATTAAGTTGAAACTTCTTAACCAGGTGAGAGGTGTAAATGTTATACCAGATGCAGAAGCCCAAATTGTGGCACTGATTAATGAAGACGATCTGATCGCGAGTCAGGATGAGGACTTTGAGATGTGGTATGGAGTTTCAACCAGTCCTGATAACAGGCATCCTGCATTTATAACAGACTATGCCAGTGCTACTAAAACTTATTACATCAGCATTTGGCTATACCAGATCATGACAGGGCAGAACCCCGACATATTTACGGGTATTCAGGATCCGAGAGAGCCATACTATATCTATAACCAGCTGGCCCCGGGAGCATCTCCGCAGAATCCGTGGGAGTATTTAGACGGTCAGTTCCTGTCCATACATTTTGGTTCCACGCACCCTAATCAGGCTCAGAATCAGGACAGGTCCAGTTCCGTGCTTGGCCTGTATCCTGCCGGTGGCAAATATGACGATGGAGCAGGAGGAGCAGTGACGTTAAATACCGGGGCAGGTGATGTACCTGAAAGAATATTGCCTTATTACAGCCGCCTGTTTATAGAAGCAGAACTGGCGCTTGACGGGGTGATTGCCAAAGATCCGAAGCAATTACTGGAAGATGCTATGATCGCGGCTTTTGCCAAGGTAAATCAGATTGTGGATAACACTTCTAGTAGTCAGACGATCCCTAACATATCAGATGCCGACCGGGATGCCTACATAACTGCTGTTTTAACACAATATGATAATGCAGGTAGCGATGACAGAAGACTGGAGATCATTTTGACTGAAAAATGGCTGGCGAGTTTTGGTAATTCCATCGATCAGTACAACGACTACAGAAGAAGGGGCTACCCGGTGCTATTTGATCCCAATAATGATACAGGGCCTTTTGCGGCTACGACCATTTCTGCTAGAAATTTCCTGGTTTCGTTGCCCTGGAGAGATCAGGACCTGAACCTGAACCCTAATTCGCCTGAGCAGAAGAATCCTACTACATACAAAGTGTTTTGGGATGCTAATTGATCACCTATTAAATAGAATATTATGAAAGGATTTTTAAAATATATAGTTGTGGGGCTTGCCATAGTGGCTTCTGCCTGCGAGGATGAAGATGCTATCAAATTTAAGCTTGAGGACACTCCGAAGGGAGCCATAGCTAACTTTACCACGACGGAGAATGATGACGGGTTTATTAACCTGACCAATCTTGATAATGTTAACCTGGAATTTTCCGTAGACTTGAGAAATGACCTGCAGCAGGGAAGTGACGGCCTTACGCAAGGATCAGGCAAGCTCGATGGTAACCTTGAATTTGCACCGGTGAATTCTGTAGATATCGAAGTGCTTTGGACACGAGCCAATGGAGAAAAACATACAGGTCTGATTTCTACATTAACTTCATGGCCAGCTACACTAACTTTAAATGCCGATGACCTGATCGGTGCATTTGATGCAGGTGTGATTGCCAGAGACTCATTGGAACTCGGAGACCAGTTTCAGATCACGGCAGGTTTCAATTTTGAGGATGGTCGAAAATTGCCTGGTTTTGTTACCAGCGTTGATGGTACACCTACTATAGCGTTCAGCCCTAGTTTTGCCAACCAGCCTGGCCTGGTAATGAATCTTGTTTACCTTGTTACCTGTCCTTCAAATCTGGCAGGAAGTTATACAGCAGAGTTGGTTTCATCCAGTATTGACCCGTCCAATTTCAGGTCGCCTCAGCCGGTAACGGTTACCGGTTCGGGCGGTGTCTATCAGTTGAGCGATGGTACACTTGATATCTTCGGGCCTGATTTTCCTATTGGATTAGCTTTTAGTGAGATATGTGAGGTGATTACCATCACACCGGGATCGGTAGATTTCCCTACCCAGGTAATATATGTACAGGGGCCGGGAACCACATATGATCCTGATACAGGAGTTATTACTTTCGATATTACTTATGATGCCACCTCCTGTTGCGGGTTAGCAGGTATTCAGTTTACTTTTACCATTACTCCAAATTAAAGTTAGTTATATTGTTTGTATAAAGGGCTGCACTTCTTGTGTAGTCCTTTTTTTATTGACCGACCTGACCAAGCTTGCTTTTACTGATCTGTTCCCGGGTTTGAAGTTCTTTATTTACTACTCCGTACACACTCTTTTGATTGTGTCCAATTTGTTTAGAGCAGGCAGCGAACAGAGCTAAATTGCGGCTTTAACAAACTTCTGAAATTAAGTAAAGCGTAACTGTTCTGTAGCTTGACAGGGGCAATGGATAGAAGTTAATAGCTTTCCGTGCGTATCAATGCTCCGGCAAAGGTCTGAAGGTTAGGCACTGGTCAGGATGCCCTTCCCGTAAATGCAGCCCTGTTTGGCAATATTCAGATATTGGGATGTATGAATCGCACACGTTAATGATAAACAAAAAAAGGCAGCTTTTGCTGCCTTTTTGATATATAAAATCTTGTAATTAAATAAGAGAATTGTAATAGTTAAATATTTTCACCAAATCATCTTCCTTATTAAACTTTAGCTTATTCTCCTTTATGAAATTTTCCACATCAGTTTTCTTGTTGCCAAAAATACCTTCGTTCTTCTTAAAGGAAGAACCTATGACTTTATGTGCCCTGGCATTGTTCACTACATAGTAATCAATTTTCTTCAGAATCTGCTTGTTCCGGTTACCCATGTCAATGGCTTGTACATAGGTTGGGTCCTTTACCTCTACGTAAGGTACGCCTATTAACATCAGCTTATCCTCAAACAGTACCTGAGCAATTGATTTTGGTAAAATTTTGTTGGCATCATCAATAAGATCAGTATTAACATAGCTCTCAATCTCATTATTATGATTTCTATATGAAAAAGTCTTTAATACCGGAAGTGTACAAACTTTAGTTTTGTTGTCGTTCTCTATCTCCAGTAGCTGGTTTTTAAGATCATACCTCAACGGAAAATTTTTATAAAGCTTATCACTGTTGGTAATGGTAAAATCGCCAACCAACCAGTTTTCGTTCAGGTAAAAACTGCCTTCCATACCTGGAGGAGGCAAAGGAAGTTCATTGATAACCTGTCCTGGATTGACGTTTCTGTCCAGGATGGAAGTCTCCTGGTTTGTGGTTTGCGAAAAGGCTATGGAATACGCTAAAGTAAAAAGCATAGCCAATAAAAGGGTTCTCATAGATAATGGTTTAAGTTAAAAAATTGAATTTTAGAACTGATTGATTCTTAAGTTAAAATCCAACTTTGGTCATTAAAACTTATCTGGAGTTTGAATTATTTTGAGTACCACTTCATGTGGGTCTCCATCGTTATCCTCCAGAAACAGTTTTACAAGAGGATTGTCCTCCGCAATTCTGTTCTCGATTCCCACAATTTTTGTGCCAGAGGGCAGCTGTTTTTGCAGGCTATCCTGCATGTTTTCAATAGCCTGTGCTATTTCTACTTCTAAAGTACTGGGGTTGTATATAGATGTTTTCATACAAATATTACCATTTAATAAGTGAAGAAGCCCATGTAAATCCACTTCCGAAAGCCGCCATACAAATCAGATCATCATCTTTTATTTTTCCTTCTCCCCAAGCCTCGCTCATAGCGATCGGAATAGAGCCGGCAGTGGTATTGCCATATCTCATAATGTTATTATACAACTTTTCTTCAGGTAATCCAAGCTTTTGCTGGATGTAATTGCTGATTCTGAGGTTAGCCTGATGGGGTATTAACAGGTCAATATCATCCTTTGTTAAATTATTGGCATCCAGGGCCTCCATAATTACTTCATGAAAGCGTACAACGGCATGTTTAAAAACCATGTTGCCGTTCATATGCACTTTAAATGTAGACGTATCCAGTATCTGCTCTGGTTGCCTCTCTTCGTGCGGGCGACTGCTACCGGGATCCTTAACATAGAGTTCTTCCGCATACCGGCCATCAGAGTGTAAGTGAGAAGATAGTATACCGGGCTTTTCTGACGGCTGCAAAACTACTGCACCAGCACCATCGCCAAAGATCACGGCCGTGCCCCTGCCGCGGGTGGTAAGGTCAAGGGCTGTGGATTGTATTTCAGCACCGATGACCAGAATGTTTTTGTACATCCCTGTTTTGATAAACTGATCTGCCGTAGACAGAGCATATATAAAACCGGAGCAGGCATTCCTGATATCAAGTGCTCCTATGGATTCTAAGCCGAGCTCGCGTTGCAAAAGCACTCCTGAGCCAGGAAAGAAATAGTCAGGCGTTATAGTAGCAAGCACAATGAAATCAATGTCTTCAACTTTTAAGTTGGCACGTTCCAGTGCCATATGGGTTGCTTTTGCAGCCATGTTGGCTACTGTATCTTTTTTAGAGTCAATAAACCTTCTTTCGCGGATACCGGTTCTTTCGATGATCCATTCATTATTGGTGTCCATTAACTTGGACAGGTCATCGTTTGTGACCACTCTCTCAGGTACATAATGACCAACTCCGGCAATTTTCGAATAGCGCATTTAAATATAATTTTTTAAAGCATCAAATATAACTAAAATTAACTAATGTTAGTTAGGCTTATAGGTTCTCTATATAATACCTGTTTTATATGTATATTGTTAAATAAAAATTACCAGATATGAATTACTTTTTGTTGTCATTCATTATTGCCTTTGTTTTGCCTCAGGATGAGGCCGATGATACGATAAAGCGGCTCAATAAACAGATGGAAGAAGCATTTAATGCCGGTGAGCTTCAGAAGGTAGCAGGTTTTTATCTCGATGATGCCTACCTGATCAGCCCCGGAGATAAAACAATTACCACCAGAGCCAATATAGATGAATCCTGGACCAGTATAAAGAATCCTGTTAAATGGGAGCTTGAGGTAATAGAAGTGACAAAAGATGAGAAATCTATTTACGACAATGAATACTGGAAGGCACTGAAAAACAAGCCTCCGGAGTGGAGGGCGCAAGGAATTGATATCGACAACAATCAACAATTGGTGTATCAGTTGGGTCATTCGAAGTTGACCACCATGCGGGACGGAAAGGAGAATACCAGTGAAGTTGATTTTATTTTAATATGGAAATATACTGATGAGGGCTATAAAATATTATTAGATACTTATACCTGGCAATAATGCAACCTTTCTGGAGTAACTGTGTCTTATTAAGAGTTGACAGGTGTTGAGAAATTGCTTTTATTCATCAAAAACTCCGGTGCTATGTTCAAAAACTACTTTAAAATTGCAGTCAGAAACCTTATAAACAAATCTGGCTATTCATTTATCAATATTTTCGGCCTGGCTGTAGGCCTTTCATGCTGTTTGCTACTAGTGCTTTATATAACTGATGAGCGCAGTTATGACCGTTTTCACGAACAATCAGAAAATATTTACAGGGTAAACGCCACCTATGAATATGGGGGTTCTTCCGCAAAAATGTATAATACTCCAACGGCTCTGCTACCTGGCATTCTCAGAGAATTTTCTGAAGTAAAAACAGGAACACGACTTTTTGACGTAAGTATCTTTAGTCCTGTTGTGGTGCAATACAATCTGCAGAAATTTCAGGAGAAGAAGTTCTTTTACGCCGACAGTACATTTTTTAATGTATTCAGCTTCGAAATGATTCAGGGTAACCCATCTACCGCCCTGGTACAACCCAACTCGCTGGTAATCACAGAATCAGCAGCAAAAAAGTATTTTGGTGATACGAACCCAATGGGTAAGGTACTTAAGATCAATAATACGCAGGATTTTCAGGTGACGGGTGTAGTTGAGGATACCCCGAATAACTCACATTTTCATTTTGATTTTCTGGCCTCATTTTATAGTCTTAATGCCTCCAAAAGTGAGACATGGTACAGCGCCAATTATGCTACCTATATCGTTTTTGAAAATACTGCAAGCCAGCATAAGCTTGAAAAGGAGATTACCACATTTGTGACGGCACAGCTTGGAGAAGAGTTTGCCAGCTCTGGTTATAGTTTTTCTTATGACCTTATGCCAATTACTGATATTCACTTATACTCTGATGTGCAGGCGGAAATGGAGCCACAGGGAAGCATAGAAAATGTTTACATTTTTACTGTAATAGGTATTCTCATTCTTTTAATAGCTTGTATCAATTATATGAACCTGGCCACTGCGAGATCTGCTGACCGTGCGCGTGAAGTAGGCATGAGAAAAGTAATGGGCGCTTTTAAAAAGCAACTCTTTTATCAATTTATGGGCGAATCGGTGATCATTACATTGCTTGCCACGGCTATTTCTATTGTTATAGTAAGCATGGTATTAGGGCCGTTTAATGCCTTTACGGGTAAAACATTGACCACGGATCACCTGCTGGCTCCTAATATTTTGACAGGGCTCTCTGCTATTGTTATCGTGGTCAGCCTGTTGGCAGGGGCATATCCTGCGCTTAGCCTGGCATCTTTCCAGCCTGGCGATGTACTTAAGGGCAGCTTCAGGAGATCAGCCAAAGGTAACCTCCTGAGAAAAATGCTTGTGGTGGTGCAGTTTTCCATATCCATATTTCTGATTATAGGTACACTGGTGATCTATAAGCAGCTTAATTTTATGAGAGATAAGAAACTGGGGTACAATAAGGAAAATGTGCTGGTAATATCTACCGACAAGGAAGTAAATAAAAACTTTGAGCGAATAAAACAGCAGTTGGAGGCAAAGCCGGATGTATTAGGGGTATCCATAGTCTCTGAAAATCCGGCAAACATTAATGGAGGCTATAGTATACATGTAGAAGGCATGGAAGGCGAGAAGACTCTGTCTGTTAACGCCGTTACGGTGGATAAGGATTTTGTTTCAAACCTTGGAATGGAGATGATTGAAGGTAAACCTTTTACGGAAGCGGATACCGAGCGATCGACCAGGGAAGACAGCAATGACAGGGAATACAGCTTTTTGGTCAATGAAGAGCTGGCCAGGCAAATATTGCTTTCCCCTGAAGATATAGTAGGGCGCAGGGCAATGCTGAACGGACGGAATGGTATAGTAAAAGGTGTGCTCAGCGACTTTCATTTTTCATCTTTAAAAAACAAGATAAACCCCCTGGTACTGTTTATAGAACCTGCCCAGTACAATGAAATACTCATAAGGATCAAGCCGGCTGATATGGAGCGAACTCTGGCAAGTGTAGGTGCATTGTGGGCAGAGTTGGTGCCTCACCGTCCATTTGACTATCGCTTTCTGGACCAGGAGTATCAAAAACTGTATGATAATGAATTAAGGCTTGGCGACATCTTTACCCTTTTTGCAAGCCTCGCCATCATCATTGCCTGTTTAGGATTATTCGGACTGGTGGCTTTTACGGTAGAGCAGCGTACTAAGGAGATCGGTATAAGAAAAGTACTGGGGGCAACTATAGCCAATTTGTTTTTGCTTGTATCAACGGATTTTACCAGATTGGTGTTACTTGCATTTCTTATCACTGCACCCCTGGCTTACTATGCCATGTCGCAGTGGCTGTCAGATTTCGAGTATAGAGTAACTGTTGGGTTATTGCCGGTGTTGGTTGCTATATTTCTGGCTTTGCTGCTTTCACTTATCACAATCAGCTATCAGTCGGTTAAAGCTGCACTCATGAATCCTGTGGACACGTTGAGGAATGAATAAGAGGTAGGTTCTGACAAGCGAAATTTTAGCGCTTCTCTCTGAGTTTATTTTCCAGTTCTTCAAATAACGTAACATTCATCAGGAGCAGGAGCATGCCGTAAAAGGTGTCTTCTACGGGGATTGTGCCCAGCCTGATCCCCAGGTTTTCCGCGTTGTTGTACCAGACTACCTGGTCCTGGATATAGGATCCGGTAAGTACACCATTGATCAGAAAAAAAGGTATGAGTATGAAAACAAAGCTGAAATAAAACCTTCCCAGGTATGCTGATCGGAGAATGAATATGTGTAACAGTAAAAAAGCGCACAAAGCAAAGAAAGTTACTGATGTGTAAGCTCGGTGAGTATTGCTGACAGCGATCAAAAAAGATATGGCAATGAGTGTCCAGGTGATAGCAGGGGCATATTTACCTAAATAATCCTCTTTGAAGAGGTGTTTGAAGCTAAAATAGGTAAACACACAGGCATAAGGAATACAAATAAAAAACAGCCATTCTTCTATAGGGAGATTCGCAATATTAAGTCCTGTGAGATATGTTTCGTTAAATCCCCATATACCCCATTTGGTAAAATAAACATCCCAAAGAATGAAAACCACACCCGGGATGGCTATGGCAGGCATCAGGTATTGCCACTTGCTTGAAAAGTTAGCCTTCGGATAAAAACTAAAGGCCAGTGGTACGGATATAGCCAGGGTATTGAGTAAAAGGTAAAGATAATGCCAATTCATGCTGAGAACTTTTAATGTGGTATGTTTTAAACAAAACATACACGCGTAAGAATTTAAGATTTTCTTATATCTTTTACTTTATACTTTTTAGGAGCATAAAGGAAACCAAAGGCTTCGCCATCTTCTTTTGTGTGTTTTTTATGATGAATGTAATGGGCGTTGATCATACGCTCCAGATATTTGCTTCTTTTCTTAGGACGCCATCTGATTCTTTGATGTACTATAATGTCATGAAAAATGAAATAAAAGACCCCGTAGCATAGTATTCCTATCCCAACTGACAGTAAATATGGAGAATAGTTGATCAAGGTAGAGTAGTAAATAAGCCCGATGCTGGGCAAACTGAAGACCAGGGCGAACAGGTCATTTCTTTCCAGTGTATGATTGTGCTTTTTATGGTGTGACCTGTGCCATACCCATAAAAAGCCATGCATAACATACTTATGGGTAAACCATGCTACAAATTCCATAAATAGGAAAGTGACAATGATTATTAATGCACAAAGGAGAAAGGTTAATATTGCCATTTTTACACTTTTAAGCTTTTATTATCCTATTTTGAAAATAATCCTGTAGTACCTTATAGCGGTGATCAAAGATAGTTTTCACTTCTTTTCCGACAAATATTCTATTGGCCATTCTACCTATGATCCCGTACGGAATTGCATAATTCACCTCATCAACCATCTCTACTCCATCCTTAACCTCTCTGAAATGATGCTGATGATGCCAAAGCGCATAAGGCCCGAATCTTTGTTCGTCTACAAAATAGTGCGGTTCCTGAACATGCGTAATCTCAGTTACCCAGTCAACCGGTACACCGGGCAAAATGTTTACTTTATAACAAATGAGCTGGCCGGGATACATTTTTTTTCCACCGGAAGCGTACCTGATCTCAAAGCCCATATGCTCAGGTGTTATTTTGTTTAAGTTGGCAGGAGTAGAAAAAAACTCCCAGGCCTCTGATAGTTTGATAGGTAAATATTGTGTCCTTTTGATGTTGTATATTTTCATTTTGATATTGAGCTATAGTATCAAGTCAGGCATTGCGCTGTTATACTTTTACAATTCTTGAAGCCATGCCAGGAAATATGAGAAAATGAAAGGGCAGCACACAGTACCAATATATGCGGCCCCAAATACCCAGTGGCCGGAAAGTTGCTTTCTGCATTAATAACTTCTTGCCTTTGGTTTCCTTAATATGGAACTCCAGCCAGGCTTCGCCCGGTAGCTTCATTTCTGCATATAGCAATAGTTTTCGATCCTTTTCACTGGCCAGCAGCACACGCCAGAAATCCAGAGCATCACCTGCTTTTAATTCAGTAGGACTTCTCCTGCCCCTTCTTAGCCCAACACCTCCGACGGCTTTATCTAAGAAACCTCTGATCTCCCAAAGGAAGTTTCCATAGTACCAGCCATTCGTTCCTCCGATAGACCAAAGCTTTTTCTTTACCTCATGGATATCAGTTTCGAATTCTACCATTCTGACATCATTAAAGCACCCGTGTCGGGGGACTTCAATAAAGTTGCGAAAGCTATGGTTCATACCTTCGTTAGAAATGGCATCTTTCCAGCTGGAGATAACATTTTTTTGGCTGATCCTGCTAAAAGCCATTTCCAGAGCCTCACGGTATGAGTATCTTTGTATGACCACCTGTTTGTCTATGTCGCCAAGCTTTGCCACTACATTGTGTCTCATGCTATCTACCAGATTGCGTGCGAGCGGATAAGAGGTAGAGGTCACAAAATACAACCATAGTGAAGATAATTTTGGAGAAAGCACCGGGACAGTGATAATAAACCTTTTAAGCTTCCTTACCAAAGCATATTCCATCAACATTTGCTTGTATGACAATACATCGGGGCCGCCGATATCATAAACCTGATTAAAAGTATTCTCATTGTTTAGCACACCCACCAGGTACTGGATTACATTACGAATACCGATGGGCTGGCACCTGGTTTTAAGCCATTTGGGGGCAACCATTACAGGTAGCTTCTCCACAAGGTCTCTGATAATCTCAAAAGATGCACTTCCGGATCCAATAATAATTGCTGCCCTTAACACGGTCAGTGGCTTTTCTGAGGTTTTTAGGAAATCTTCAACATTCTTCCTTGAGCTTAGGTGCTCGGAAAGTTCATGGTCATTGACAATGCCGCTGAGATATATGATCTGTCGGGCGGAAGTGCCCTTCAGGTATGAGGCAAAATTTAGAGCTGTATTTTTCTCTGAGATAGAAAAGTCTGCATAAGAGCTACTCATGGAGTGTACCAGATAGTAGGCTGCGTCAATATCCTGTGGCAAATCCTCAAGGCTTTTCTTTTTCTCAAGATCGGCCTCAATTACACTTACGTGTTTCAAAAATTCCTCATCGAAATCCTCCCAGTCAAACCGGTGTCTGTCCCGTACCAGGCAAACTACATGGTGGCCTTCGTCTACCAGTATCGGAAGTAGCCGCCGTCCTATATAGCCGGTTGAACCTGTAAGCAAAATTTTCATGACCCCAAAGCCTCTTTATAGGTTTTAATAGCTCGTTCGCGTGCTGTTTTATGTTCCACTATTGGCTTGGGATAGCTAAGCTCCTGAAACTCCGGTACCCATTGCCTGATATACTTCAGCTCAGGATCAAATTTTTTAGTTTGCAGCTCAGGGTTAAATACCCTGAAGTATGGTGCTGCATCTACACCTGTACCGGCAGCCCACTGCCACCCCCCGTTGTTAGAAGCCAGCTCATAGTCCAGCAATTTCTTTGCAAAATAAGCCTCACCCCAGCGCCAGTCTATCAGCAGGTGCTTGGTGAGGAAGCTGGCCACTATCATCCTGACCCGGTTGTGCATATAGCCCGTGGAGTTAAGCTCCCGCATGCCGGCATCTACAATCGGGTAACCTGTTTGTCCGTTGCACCAGGCTTCAAATTCCTTCTCACTATTGCGCCAGTTCAGACTATTATATTTCGTCTGGAAGTTTTCATCCACTACCCTTGGGAAGTGCCAGAGTATCATCTGATAAAACTCGCGCCAAATGAGCTCATTCAGATAAACTTTACTTTTTTGCCTGGCCTCGTCAGCTAATTTTCTGATGCTGACTGTACCGAATCGAAGATGTATGCCAAGGCGGGAAGTGCCATCCATAGCAGGATAATCACGACGCTCTTTATAGTGCTCCAGCGTGACATCTGTTAAATTAGAGGAGGGGATATCCATGCCTGAAGGCCTGAATCCCATGTTTTCAAGGCTTAGCGGCTTTTCAGACTTCCTCTGTGCAAAATTTTTAAAGTGCAGGGCAGATGGCACCGATTCATAGTTCTTGTCTGAAATAGTGCTGTGCCACTGCCTGCTATAAGGGGTAAAGACCACATAGGGATCTCCATTGTCCTTTAGTACCTCCGATTTTTCGAGCAAAACCTGGTCCTTATAAGTTTTAAACTCAATATCATTTTTAGCCAACAGCGAAGATATGTTTTTGTCTCTGTCAACCGCATAGGGTTCATAATCATGGTTTGTGTAAACCTTTTTGACCTGATATTTACTGATCAGCTTTTTCCATACCTCAAAAGGGCTGCCATACTCCACCAGCAATGTGCTGCCTTTGCGTTTAAGCTGGTCATTGATTTGAGTAATCTGATCATAAATGAACGATACCCTTGCATCACGCCTGTCTTCCAGATCATTGAGTATATTGGAATCAAAAATGAACAATGGTAATACAGGCAGGTCATCGCTTAGTGCCCTGAACAGGCCAACGTTATCATCCAGCCGTAAATCTCTTCTGAACCAAAAGATGTTTACTAAATCCATTTAGACAGATTTTTTGTCAATTTCTTTTTGAATGGCTTCAGCCTCTTCCATTTTTAATGCATAAAGTTTAAGGTCTCCGGACCGCTGTATGCGCATGGCTTCTTCAAGAATCTTCTTTCTTCTGTTCTTTAATTTTTTTACGGGGTCAGGTTTAAAGAATGAAAACATACGCTTACAGTTTTAATGTTAGTTATGCCACCTTCGATTTCAGGTGAGGTGTTATACTGTCTATAATTATTTTGAACCAATGGGTGTATTTATCAGCATTGATGTCCATATCCGCCTTTAGAGTTTTCAGGTCTATATACATCCAGTCTTCCACTTCATCTTTATTGATGACAGGCTCACCGTCATATGTGCCTATAAATACATGATCAAGCTCATGCTCAATAAGCTTCTTGTCCAGTTCTGTTTTATATATAAACTTATAAAGGAACTCCGGTTGCAGATTTATCCCCATTTCCTCTGTCAGTCTTCTTTTTGCTGCTTCATGTACCGGCTCTGATGGCCTGGGATGGCTACAGCAGGTGTTGGTCCATAGTCCTCCTGAGTGATATTTGCTTTTACTCCTTTTCTGAATAAGTACTTCTCCTCTCGAATTGAAAATGAGTACTGAAAATGCTCTGTGCAATAAGCCTTTTTGGTGAGCCTCCAGCTTCTCCATTCGGCCCGTTTCCTTGTCTTTAGTGTCTACTAATACTACTTCTTCCATGTTCAAATCAGGTTAAGCCTGTGTTTTAAATAAGAATAAAATAATATGGAAAACTTTTTCTGATTAGGTATCCTGATCCTCTTTTCCATAACATTGGAGGAAGGTGTCCTCCTGATTTTATTGAAGAGGGCGTAATAATAAACGTATGCCAGATAAACTCCAAACCGGGCTGATCTGGGAAGTAGTTTAATGCCTTTAAAGCCGTTTTTGAAATCACTTTCAATGCTTTTCTCTATCTGAGCTTTGCTTACCTCATCAAACTGCTCCATATCCAGTCCGGGAAAGTAGGTACGGCCCATATGCTGATAATCATCCCGAAGATCACGTAAAAAGTTGATTTTCTGGAATGCTGAGCCAAGTTTCATTGCATAAGGTTTTAGACGGTCGTACTCAGACTGGTTGCCTTCGCAGAACACCTTCAGGCACATAAGTCCGACCACCTCAGCAGAGCCTAATATATAAGTTTCAAAGCTATCCTTCGAGTGGATGGTTTTAGTCAGGTCCATACGCATACTGTAAAGAAACTGCTCGATAAGTTCGCGGTCGATATTATATTTATTGACAGCAAACTGAAAGCTGTTGAGGATCGGGTTAAGGCTTATGCCTTCATCTATGGCCAGATACGTATCCTTTTCAAACCTGTCCAGCAGCTGCGACTTGTCATAATCATGAAAAGTGTCAACTATCTCATCGGCAAACCTAACGAAGCCATAGACAGCACATATCGGATTGCGAAGCTTTTGGTCAAGGCATTTAATAGCCAATGAAAAGGAAGTGCTGTACGATTGGGTTGCAAGATAACTACACTTTGTAGATACCTTATCATAAAGCTCTTTCATAGGTTAATGTAATTGGTTGATAATTTCACCTGCTACTACCTGTCCCGAAATAATAGATGGAGGTACTCCGGGGCCAGGCACAGTAAGCTGTCCTGTATAAAATAAGTTTTGTACTTTCCGGTTGTTAATTGACGGCTTAAGTATGGCCGTTTGTTTTAATGTATTGGCCAGCCCGTAAGCATTTCCCTTGAAGGCATGGTAGTCTTCAATGAAATTACTGTGGGCATAGCTTCTTTTATAGATTACATGATCTTTTATAGATTCCCCGGTCAGGCTTTCCATCCGGGCTATTGTCAGGTTGTAATAACGCTCCCTTATCTCTTCAATATCTTCAAGTCCCGGAGCTACCGGTATCAGTATGAATACATTCTCCATTCCCTCCGGGGCGCATCCATCATCCGTTTTAGAGGCAGCGCATACGTAGAAGAGTGGTTTTTGAGGCCATTTTGGGTCAGTGTATATATCTTTTGCATGCTGCTCAAACTCTTCGTCGAAGAAGAGATTGTGATGGAGCAGGTTTTTAATCTTCTTATTAATACCCAGGTAAAAGATCAGGGAAGACGGCGCCATGTCGCGTTTGTCCCAGTATTTTTCGTCATACTTACGAAAATTTTCGGGCAGCAGGCTTTGCTCTATATGATGATAATCTGCACCAGCAACGACAAAATCGTAGTCATGTTCCCTGCCATTGACCACGAGGCTTTTGATCTTTGAACCTTTCATTACCAAGGAGGAAACCGGTGAGTTATATTGAAATTTTGCGCCTAAGGATTCTGCCAGTGAAACCATAGCTTCTACGATTTTAAACATTCCTCCTTTAGGGTACCAAGTGCCTAATGCTATGTCAGCATAGTTCATAAGGCTGTACAGGGCAGGGGTTTTTGAAGGCATGGCACCCAGAAAAAGAACGGGAAACTCCAGAAGCTGGATCAGTCTGGGGTCTTTGAAGTATTTTCGGATATATGTAGCAATGGATTGAAAAACATGAAGTTTGAAGACACCCGTAAGCAGGCGCATGTCTATAAACTCTGTGACTGATCTGCCGGGTTTGTATACGAGGTCATTGATGCCCACTTCATATTTGTAGGCAGCTTCCTCCAGAAATACTTTAAGTTGGTTGGAACTTCCCGGCTCGAGCTTATCAAACAAGGCATAGATATCATCAGGTTTGGCCGGAATGTTAACAATATCGTTTTTGCTAAAAAGTACTTTATATGAAGGGTCGAGCCGGATCAGCTCATAATAGTCGGAGATGGATTTTCCGAAGCGGTTAAAGAATTTTTCGAAAACATCTGGCATCCAATACCAGCTCGGGCCCATGTCGAAGGTGAACCCATCGGCCTTGAACTTTCTTGCCCTTCCTCCGGGGGATTCGTTTTTTTCATAAACAGTTACGGAGCAGCCTGCTTTTGCAAGGCAGCAGGCTGCGGATAGACCCGCGAAACCTGCTCCGATTATGGCAATATTTTTTTTTGTCATTTAGTCCATTCAGGTGCTATAAGCCACCAATTTTTTTTGTATCTCCTTCCGGGCATGGAATATCCTGTTTTTCACAGTACCAATCGGAATCTCCAGAGAGTCTGCTATTTCATGATATTTGTACCCGTCGACGTGCATTTTAAACGGTACCAGCAAATCACTCTTAACCCCGTTCATACAGTTTACAATATCCTTATACTCGTATGATGAGTCCGGTGAATTAAAAGTGTGATTGTCTGCTACATTAAGATAATATAATTCCTTAGTATCATCATGAGTGGTTTTTGCGCGTTGAGCTTTTCTGTAGTTGTTGATAAAAGTATTTCTCATGATGGTATATAACCAGCCTTTCAGGTTGGTGTTCTGCTTAAATTTATCTCTATAGGTCAAGGCCTTTAGTACAGTATCTTGTATAAGGTCTTCTGACTCTTCCTGGTCTTTGGTAAATCTTCTGGTAAATAATTCCAAGGTGTCTTTCAGGGAAGCGATTCTATGGTTGAACTCTATTGCAGTCATAGTTGTTTAATAATTTTAATTAAACGTTAAACAAAATTAAATTATTTAGCTGATATTATCAATGTTTGTCTAGGTTTAAATGTTTTATGTTAGACAACATTGTTTATCTATCAGATGATATTCTGATTAGATGAAAAATCATGCTAGAATTTGCACTATCTATGACCGGGAGCGGAAAACGTCCCGTAAATCCTTAGGTTTTTGAAAAATATGGGTGTTTTTAGGGAATTTTATATTGAGATCAAAAACGGGTTTGCCGGTTACATACAGCTCACAGCTGTGGAATTTTTCCGACAGTAGGGTAATAAATTCCTCGAGGCTCTCACCTTTTGGATAGTAAGTTATGCAGGTTATAAGGTAACTTGGCTTCAGAACTTTAACCACTTCTTCCAAATCCTTAAGGGGTACAGCCTGGCCCAAATAGAAGGTTTTGTATCCCGATTTTTTAAGCATATAGTTTGAAGAACAGCAATGCTATCTCATGTAATTCCTCTTCCGGAAGAAACAGGACTATTTTATCTGCATCCTTTTGAGTATTAATAGCAAGGCCGTCAATAGCAACTATTATCTTCTGTTTAACAAGGTTGGAGATGAAATGTTCCTGAATAGGAGAGATGTTATTGGAAAGCCACAGTATGCCGATTTTATCCAGAAAAGGATAAATGATTTCTGTTATGGTTTTTTCAAAGCCAAATCTTATAATGTAATTGGAAAGAAGCTTGTCGAATTTGGCCTCATCCAATTCAATCATACAGATGGTGAGCTCATCAATCAACAATTCAAAACTGGACTCCTCAGTGCTAAGCTCAGCTACCTTGCGATAGATCTCGCCAATAGATAGAGACGCTATTTTTGAGATTTTATGACCATGATTATTAAGTATGGAGATATTAAGGATCTTTTTCAGGTCATCATCGGAATAATAGCGTATGTTGGTAGGAGTTCTTTTTGGGGTAATTACTTTATAGCGCTTTTCCCAAATGCGTATGGTGTGGGCTTTAATGCCTGAGAGCTTTTCAAGTTCCTTGATCGAATATTTCCCCATTTATTCCTTCTGTCTTGCCTTAGAACATTAACGAATTTATTTTGTTTAACTTTATTTGCTCAGGCTTTGGACTTTAAATGCTGGCTGCATATGTACTTCAAAATAGCCCGTTTGAGAAAAGTATCGCAATATAGGCTAAGGTACAGTTGCTGGCAAATATTTTTCACTAAACACCTGATCGTATGTTGTTTAATTTCCCATCGGAGGAGTCCTTTCTCATGTCGTATTACACACATGTCAATACTTGCCATTGAAACTGGCTTCGATATATTTTTATAATATGAACTATGTGTATTGTATCAATTAGTAGGTATAAAATTTTTAGTTCATCTTAAATATTGAAATTTTATTTTGATTTCCAGGATGTATTTTTGTAACTAGCGCACCGTATTTATTCCGGATCAATTAGCCGTTGATATCTATCTTTAAAAAAGTCTAAAGAACGCCCCACTTCTTTATAGCTTTTGTTACGGGATCAGTACATACCCCATATAAATCAAGATCAACAACTGTAATTATTTTTAACCTAAACCAAATAATGTATGTTGAAACATTTACTAGTTTCTTGCATGGTACTGTGCTGTGCGTACACTGCTTATGCACAAGTGGGGCCCATAAGGACATGCTCGGCTCATGAAATACTTGAGAAGCAAAACAAGGACCCGGAAATTGCCGCAAAAAGGCGGCAAATCGAACAACACACCAGGGAATTTCTCCAAAAAAGAAATGTCGGAATGGCACAAGGCAGAACCGGCGTACTTACTATTCCCGTAATTGTTCATGTTATTTATAGCAACTCTCAGGAAAACATCAGTAATGCCCAGATCCAGTCACAGATTGATGTATTGAATGAAGATTTCCGTAAGCTGAATAGCGATGTGAGCGGAGTGCCTTCAGAGTTTACCGCTACTGACATGCAGATCCAGTTTACACTTGCCAAGGTAACCAGGAAATCCAGTACAAGGACTTCGTGGGGTACTAACGATGCCATGAAGAAGTCATCGCAGGGAGGTGTGGATCCTATTGATCCTGCCCATAACATGAATATGTGGATTTGTAATATTGGTAATGACATTCTTGGCTATGCCCAGTTTCCCGGAGGCCCCGCAGCTACTGATGGAGTAGTTTTTTCTCCTCAGTTTTGTGGCAGCATCGATAAGCAACCTGCCGGAGAAACATTTTATCTAAGTGCTCCATTTAACAAAGGCCGTACTGCCACACATGAAGTAGGTCACTACCTTAACCTGAGACACATATGGGGTGATGGTAACTGCAGTGTGGATGACTTTGTTGCGGATACACCTACAGCTGCTGCACCTAACTACAACTGCCCTGGCTATCCTTCAAAGTCGTGCAGTAGTAATGGCGGCTTTACCAGTGATATGTTCATGAACTACATGGATTATGTTGATGACGCCTGCATGTTTATGTTTACAGCCGGCCAAAAAGCCAGAGTAGATGCTGTTTTGGATCCGGGCGGCGCAAGAGACGAGCTAGGCACTATTTCAGGAGGTTGCTCTTTAGCTGCTCCTGCCGGTCTGGCCTCATCAAATGTTGGAAATACCAGCTTTACACTTTCCTGGAATGCCGTTTCGGGAGCAGTTTCTTATGATGTAAGTGTTGGCGGTTCTGTAACTACAGTTAGCGGTACTTCAAGAACGTTTACAGGTCTTGCAGAAGGTACGGCTTATGCCTGCCAGGTAAGAGCCAACTGTAGCAGTGGCAGCGGAGCATATTCCTCTCCGATTACAGTAACGACTACCGGGAGCAACTGTTCTGCAGGTCCTGTTACCTTAACACTTGTGCTGGATAACTACCCTGCTGAAACGAGCTGGACGGTAACATCAGGAGGAAGCACTGTGGCCTCAGGTAGCGGTTACTCAACCAGTGGAGCTACGGTGACAGAGACATTCAACGTGGTGGCTGGCGCTTACACATTTACCATCAACGACTCTTATGGAGACGGTATCTGCTGTTCGCATGGTAACGGATCATATACTTTGCGAGATGCCAATAACAATGTAATAGCAACAGGTGGTGATTTCGACACTTCCGAATCAGTGAATTATTGTACTGAAGGTAGTGGTGCTGATACCCAGGCGCCTACAGCACCTGGTAGCCTGACTGCTTCGGGAGTAACCCAAACCTCTACAACAGTATCATGGAGTGCTTCTTCGGATAATGTAGGCGTAACCGGATACGATGTGTACGTCAACGGATCACTGAATGGCTCTACCACTTCCACTTCAAGAACGATAACCGGCCTTGCTGCCGGCACAACGTACACCATTGCTGTAAGGGCTAAAGACGCTGCAGGAAATGAGTCTTCTGCAAGCTCGGTGAGTGTTACTACACTTTCTGACAACATCACTTATTGCGACTCTAAAGGAAACAACACCAATGATGAGTGGATACAAAGAGTGCAAATAGGAAGTATTAACAACAACTCAGGTTCAAACAGCGGCTATGCGGACTTTACCTCATTGTCAACTTCAGTAAACAAAGGTTCAAGCTATACCATAACCATAACTCCGGCCTGGGCAGGAACTGCTTATAATGAGGCTTATAGCGTTTGGATCGATTACAACCAGGATGGTGACTTTACCGATTCAGGCGAGCAGGTATATAGCAGAAGCAATACCACTTCTTCCTCTGTAAGTGGAAGCTTTACTATTCCTTCAGGCGTACTTTCAGGAGCTACAAGAATGAGGGTTTCCATGAAATATAATGCTGTGCCTACATCTTGTGAGACATTCACCTATGGCGAGGTGGAAGATTATACCATTGTTGTCGGAGGATCTGCAAGATCTGTTCAGGCAGTTGACATGTCGGATATGGGATTATTCCCTAACCCTGCGTTTACTCACACTACTGTTCATTTCTCTGTAACCGGCGAGGTACAGGATGTTGACCTGAGCATCTTTGACGCAATGGGTCGCTCAGTATACAAGCAAACCATTGCCCAGGTAAGCGGGTCTCATGATGAAACTATCGATATCAGTGGCTTGCAAAAAGGCCTGTATCATGTAGTGATCAGTGGTGAAAATATAAGCCAGACCAGTAAGTTGCTGGTAAAATAAATAGTTGAAATTATTAGTAGTCACAAGGGCTGTACTGAAAGGTACGGCCTTTGTTATTTTATATACTCCTGACAGGGCCTGAAACCCGGTCAGAGGTATGGGTAAGTATGAATAATTCTGCAAAAAATTGAGTGTCAAGAATAAAATTTCTATTTACTCCAAATTGTTAAAATTTTCTTTTGATTTCAAAAATTTATTTTTGTATCTAGCGCAATTAATTATCAAATCAACCTTTGAATGACATCTGTCTTAGAAAGTTTTAAAGAACTACCCACTCTTTACATCTCTCGTCCGAGGATAGGTGCTAATTCTCATGGTGCGATTAAAAAGACCAATCATTGTAACTCATTAATTAACCTAAACCATAATTTCTATGTTAAAATGTTTACTAATTACCTGCATGGCCCTTTGCAGCGTATACGCTACTTATGCGCAAGTGGGTCCTGTAAGACAATGTGCTGCTCAGGAAATATTTGAGAAGCAGAACAATCACCCAAAAATTGCCGAGAAAAGGCAGCAAATCGAACAACACACCCGGGCATTTCTTCAAAAAAGGGGCAACGGCATAGCACAAGCCAGAACCGGCGTGCTCACAATTCCTGTAATTGTTCATGTTATTTATAGCAACTCTCAGGAAAATATCAGTGATGCCCAGATCCAGTCGCAGATTGATGTATTGAATGAAGATTTCCGTAAGCTGAATAGCGATGTGAGCGGAGTGCCTTCAGAATTTACAGCTACTGATATGCAGATCCAGTTTACACTTGCCCAGGTAACCAGGAAATCCAGTACAAGGACTTCGTGGGGTACTAACGACGCCATGAAAAAGTCATCGCAGGGAGGTGTAGACCCTATTGACCCCGCTCACAATATGAATATGTGGATTTGTAACATTGGCGGAGGTATTCTGGGTTACGCCCAATTCCCGGGTGGACCAGCTTCTACCGATGGGGTGGTTTTCTCACCTCAATACTGCGGTAGTCGTGATAAAGAGCCTGCGGGTGAAAATTTTTATCTAAGCGCTCCCTTTGACAAAGGCCGTACAGCAACTCACGAAGTAGGTCACTACCTTAACCTGAGACACATCTGGGGTGATGGTAACTGCAGTGTTGACGACTTTGTTTCTGACACTCCAACCGCTGCCGCTCCTAACTATGGGTGCCCCAACTACCCGTCAAAATCATGTAGCAGTAACGGCGGCTTCACCAGTGATATGTTCATGAACTACATGGACTATGTTGATGATGCCTGCATGTTTATGTTTACAGCCGGCCAAAAAGCCAGAGTAGATGCTATTTTTGAGCCAGGTGGTCCAAGGGAAGAACTAGGTTCATCTACAGGTGGATGTTCTTTAGCTGCTCCTTCAGGCCTTGCCTCGTCAAATATCGGCGATACCAGCTTTACACTTTCCTGGAATGCCGTTTCAGGAGCAGTTTCTTATGATGTAAGTGTTGGCGGCTCTGTAACTACAGTTAGCGGTACTTCAAGAACGTTTACAGGTCTTACAGAAGGTACGGCTTATGCCTGTCAGGTAAGAGCAAACTGTGACAGTGGCAGCGGAGCATATTCCTCTCCGATTACAGTAACGACTACCGGAAGCAACTGTTATGCAGGTCCTGTTACTTTGACACTTGTGCTGGACAACTATCCTGCCGAAACAAGTTGGACAGTAACATCAGGAGGAAGCACTGTGGCCTCAGGTAGCGGTTACTCAACCAGTGGAGCTACGGTGACAGAGACATTCAACGTGGGAGCTGGTGCTTACACATTTACCATCAACGACTCTTATGGTGACGGTATCTGCTGCTCATATGGCAACGGATCATATACTTTGAGAGATGCCAATAATAACGTGATTGCAACAGGTGGTGATTTCAACTCTTCCGAATCGGTGAATTATTGTACTGAAGGTAGCGGTGCTGATACCCAGGCGCCTACAGCACCTGGTAGCCTGACTGCTTCGGGGGTAACCCAAACCTCTGCAACAGTATCATGGAGTGCTTCTTCGGATAATGTAGGCGTAACCGGATACGATGTGTACGTCAACGGATCACTGAATGGCTCTACCACTTCCACTTCAAGAACGATAACCGGCCTTACTGCCAGTACAACTTATACTATTGCTGTAAGAGCTAAAGATGCCGCCGGAAATGAGTCTTCTGCAAGCTCGGTGAGTGTTACTACACTTTCTGACAACATCACTTATTGCGACTCTAAAGGAAACAACACCAATGATGAGTGGATACAAAGAGTGCAAATAGGAAGTATTAACAATAACTCAGGTTCAAACAGCGGCTATGCGGACTTTACCTCATTGTCAACTTCAGTAAACAAAGGTTCAAGCTATACCATAACCATAACTCCGGCATGGGCAGGGACCGTTTACAGAGAGGCTTATGGCGTTTGGATCGACTACAACCAGGATGGTGATTTTTCAGATTCAGGTGAGCAGGTATATAGCAGAAGCAGAACAAATGCAGCATCTGTAAGCGGAAGCTTTACTATCCCTTCGAGCGCACTTTCAGGAGCTACAAGGATGAGAGTTTCCATGAAGTATAACGCTAATCCTTCATCTTGCGAGACATTCACTTATGGCGAGGTGGAAGATTATACCATTGTTGTCGGAGGATCTGCAAGATCTGTTCAGGCAGTTGACATGTCGGATATGGGATTATTCCCTAACCCTGCGTTTACTCACACTACTGTTCATTTCTCAGTAGCTGGCGACGTGCAGGATGTTGACCTGAGCATCTTTGACGCAATGGGACGTTCGGTTTACAAGCAAACCATTGCCCAGGTAAGCGGGTCTCATGATGAAACTATCGATATCAGCGGTCTGAAAAAAGGACTGTATCATGTAGTGATCAGAGGAAAAGATCTGAACCAGACTAAAAAATTATTGGTGAAATAATCACAGGAAGAACATAAGTAGTAGTAGTTATGAGGGCTGTGTCGCAAGGCATGGCCCTTGTTTTATTTTCAATGGATTGTCGTCCCGGTTCAGAGCAGCGCGTGAACCTTCTTCTACACATTTAATCGCGGGATGATGTGAAAAAGGGGGGTGAGGTGGCTGTAATACTCAAATACTTCCATCGTCATCCTGAAATTTTCTATCTTGAACTCCAAATATACAACCAGGTGTTTTGGAAAATATTCAGGACTCCCGGATCGGGGCAGTGCCTGAGTCTTCTTCTGTACATTAATTATGAGGCAGGGTGGAGTGCGAAGCCGGAATGGCTGTATGGATATTATGATCTGGTGGTTGATTGCGACTTTAAACCTTTCTAAAAACAAATGATACCAGCCGAGGTAATTCCTTTGCGCTATCTTCATCAAACCATTCGTCAATCTCCTGCAGTGTAAAGCCATGCTTCACAGCGGCTTTTATGTAGTCCGATATGTGATGAGTAAAACAATCCAGTACTACAAGCCCTTCATTGGTTTCAAATCGAGCTTTACTTCCTGAGTATTGCTTGAACGGGTGCAGTTCACAGATATAAAAAAGCCCATTGTTTTCCAGTGCAGCGCTGGCCTCTTTAAAGATAAAATCAAGGTCTTCAATGTGCTCCAGTACAAGGCTGGATACAATAAGGTCTGCCGGTTGGGCCAGTGGAGGCCAGCTTTGTGTAAGGTCAGCCTGACGAAAAGAGACATGGGTGTTGTTTACTTTCTGCCGGGCCTTGTTCATCATTTCTTCTGAGAGATCGAAGGCAGTGAGGTTTGAGGTGAGTGACGCCAGCCATGAGGTGTTTTTACCTGTGCCACAACCTGCTTCAAGTATGTGGGCGAACTTGCGGTCGGCCAGCGTTTTTCTGAGCACTTTGGCTTCCAGGTCCCTGGTTTTATTGATTACGGTATCATAAGTGGCAGCCCAGGTGTTGTATCCTTCTTGATTGTTCATATTAGCTTTATAGGAGGTTAACAAAAGTAAATCCTGACGGGTTATTACCTTAAATACTACGGAAAACCAACGGATTAGTTATGAGCAATATTAAACTCTCGCGAATATTCATATTTACTTTTCTTCTAACCGTCTTCACAGGTTGTGAATTCATTGGAGCCGTTTTTGAAGCTGGCGTTTGGGTAGGCGTGTTTATAGTTGTTTTTGTGCTTTTTTTGATCATTTGGCTTGTTCGTAAACTGTTTTGATCATAAACCCCTTAATACCAACTCTATGCTATATTTTTTGATATCCAGTTTTCTATGAGGTAGCGGGCAATAGAATCTGTTTTTGACAGGCTGATTTTCCCGGTTTGAGAGGCCTCCAAAAGTTCTTTTGCTGTAAACCAGGCAGCATTAGGAACTTCATCCCGATCCAGAGTAAACTCCAGCGAATCGCTTTCCGCAGTAAAGCCAATCATAATTGAGGCAGGAAACGGCCAGGGTTGAGAGGCAACGTACCGGATATTCTTAACCACGAGCCCGACTTCTTCCATCATTTCCCTTTTTACAGCTTCTTCGAGCGTTTCCCCAGGTTCTACAAAACCTGCCAGCGTTGTGCAAACGGTGCCTGCAGGGGTATCATGTACACCCAGCAGGCACATATGCTTTCCATGTTGCGGTGTATGTTCTATGAGTGTGATAATGGCCGGGTCAAGCCGGGGAAAACACATGGCCTTGCAGGCGTGGTTCGTACATTGCCGGGCATGTCCGCCTTGTATGGCTGCAGACTTTGATCCGCAATGGCTGCAATATGCATGAGTTTTGTGCCAGTGGATCAGTCCTCTGGCATAAGCGGCCAGTGATGCCTGCTCCTGGGGTAGCCGGGTGACAACCTTTCGTAAATCATGAAATTCACCCGCAGCTACCAGTTGAGATGCTTCTTCCAGTTCATATGCAGAAAGGTCAACTGCAAATACCGGCCTTTCATTTTCCAGTCCCAGAAAGATGGTTTCGGTAGTGACCGAAAAAATATGTTCCGATTGCTTAAGCAGAAGATAGCTAAGACTGTCGAGGTTGGCAGAGAATAAACTTTTGCTACGCCAATAAGGCATAAGCAATGCCTGTGGAGACTTAAACTGATTAGAAAGCCAGGTCTCGTCTTTTCGGAGGTTGCCGGCCCTGTCTATGGAGTTTTGGCAGTAAAACAGTTTCGTATTCATAGATATAGAGTTCAGAATTTTTTAGCCCATTTTCGTGACCACTCTCCCAGGGGGCTGAGTAGAGTATAAAGTTCTTTTCCTGACTGGGTTAGCTGGTATCCCTCCATGCACCTTTCGATTATATATGCGTTGGTGAGTTCCTTTAACCTGCTATTCAACGTTGTAGGCGATACCGTATTGCAGCGAACCTGGAGTTCCCTGAAGGTACATGGCCCATGGTTGAGGTTCCAGATTACACCCATGGCCCAGCTACGGCCGAGCAGATCAAACAGCGCCATAATAGGCTGACCGGATTTCGAACCCCTGACCGGAGCCCCAGGTTTGGGTATTTTCATATTTAGTCCTTGGTCTTTAGTCGCGAGTATTGAGTTTGTTTTCATGCTGGTACAGAGCTTGTGTTAGCTTTAACCATCCTTTACAAACTTCTGGCAATGATACAAATATTGTAGCATTGCTACAATATTTGTATCAAAATAAAAAAGAGTCAGGTACGATATGTTTCGACAATTAATTATGCTAAAAAGCAAAAATTTAAGTTGATTTAATGAAAATATCAGTATTATGGCGAAATATTTACCTAACGACCTCAAAACCCCTATATCTCCATTATTTAAAAGCATTTAATCAAACAAGACAATGGAACAAGACAAAGAGGGACAAAATTTAACAGACACGATTGAAAGGTTTACAGGCAAGAAATTTCCGGAAGAAATCCGGTCTTTTTTTGTTTCGGGAGAATTTAAAAAGTATGAAGGTTATGGGATTTATAATCCTGATAGCTGGAATGCAGCAGCTACCAGAGCAATTACATTCTCGAAGCCCAAACCTATGCTGGAGGAGTACAAGAACTATCTGGAAGATTTTGCTCCCGAAGAAACCCAAAGCCTTTTGCCCGTGGCTAAAATTAATGGGAGATATGGAAGGCCCTTTGCAGCAATAGAACTGGAAAAACCGGGGTATCCTGTATATATTTTGGATTCGGGGTATGTCAATGATTTTGCTCCCACATTTCAGGATTTTTTAAAAGGTTTATACCCTCCCGAAGCGGAAACGCCATTTGCCAAACTGGTGAAAGCCTATAAGGAAAGCAATAAATTTTTTAAAGCTAATAATTACCAAGGGGCTATAGATCGGCTTGAAAAGGAGAGAAATGCGTTTACAGATAAAGTTGCGGTGACGAAGAATGAGGATTATGATATCCTTGAAAAAAGCCTGTTGTTGCTTGGAGATACACATTTAGTCCTAAACAATTTTAATAGCGCGGAGGAATATTACATACGGATAATGAATGAGCGCCCTTCGACTTCCTATTACGTCAATTACAGGTTGTATGAAACCTATTTTAGGGCAGAAAGCTTTGAAAAGCTGGAAGCTTTTCTGGATACTCGTTTGATTCATTTAAAAGCTGAGAAGCGGTTTGGGGACTGGAGTTTTACAAAACATGTTTTGGCAAAAGCCTTTCTGGCACAAGGCAGGAAGGAAGAGGCAATGGCTATTTATAATGCTATAAAAGGAGCAAGCCCTGACAACTTTGTGAAAGTCATCGAATCCATTATAGCTGACCTCAAGGCTGAGGCTACTGGAAAACTTGTGCATAAGGACATCATCAACGAGGTGGTTAATTTACTGACTCAGAACTTTGCTGAAACAGTTCAGATGAGTGATTCGGATTTAACAACATGGTGGCAGGCGATTCCTAGAAAAGCTCAGAACGAACTGAAAAAGAAGATCGGGCACCAGGGGAAGGTTAGTCTTGAGGCTATTCAAAAAGCAGCAGCTTTGCTGAGGGTAGGTTTGTTTTACCTGGATTTGAAGGACATATCTTTTATTGATAGGTTTACCATAGCCACTGATATGACCTTGAATGGAAATGAAATAAAGAAGATTCCATCTATAAAGCCGTTGACAAAGCTCAGTAAATTATCTTTAGATAATAATTTACTTACTGATTTAAAAGGTATTGAGCAGATGCCGGCTTTAGAGATTCTTAAGGTTAAGGAAAATAAAATCAAATCCGTGGAGGCACTCTCACTACTCTCAAAGTTAAAAGAGCTGGATATTTCAAAAAACAAAGTCAAAGATCTCACACCACTGGCCCCATGCGGCTCACTGGAAGAGCTAAATGTATATGATAATGCCGGGATAAAAGGCTTTGAGGCACTGGCGAAAATTAGTGCTTTGAAAAAAGTAATTATTAGCGAGAGCTCGTTAAAGGCTGTAAAAGGATTAAATGCTTTAAGGCCGGACATTGCAATTGTGGATGAATATGGTAAACGATTGGTAGCTCAAAATGATTAAAAGTATGGCATATGGTGATACGTCCCCGTACGATGAATTAATAGCTCGGTTTAATGAGCACAAGGTAAAATACATAGTGGTAGGTGGCTATGCCGCTCAGTGTCATGGCTATGAAAATAATGGGGACAGCTTTGATATTTGGATCGACAAAAAGGAAAGGAATTTAGATAAAGTTGTATTGGCGCTTAAGCAACTGCATGTTGAAATTGGCGATCAGGCCAAAATTTTATTGGAAGATTCTGCTGAGCTTGATACAAGGTGGGGCATGGTATGCTTCATGACTGACGCGTCTCCTGGAGAATTTTCCGCGGTATATGAATATTGCGAATGGTTCGACAATGACAGCAATGAAGAATTCCCTGTTATTGAATTGTCACTTCTAAATGACATGAGACAATATACGCTTTCAAAGCCAGGTAATATGCCACGCCAAAAGACTGGTAAAAATTGAGATGACCTGTTAATGTTTTTGCCACCAGATTGTGGGTAAATACTATTTACTTAGGATTTTATCCCAGCTGATGCGATAAACATTATCAAAGCCATTTTCAACACTTTCCATCATGTCCACAATGGTTTGATAGTCCTTTGCTTGTTTTATAGCACTTCTGTTGCTCGTAAAATAAAGGTATTTGCCATCAGCAGATACAAACGGGCAATAGTCCAGGGCAGTTGAGTTTACAGCATTAGATAGCCGGTGAGCGGGCAGCCATTCGCCCTGCTCGCCTTTTTTGCTGATGTAGAGATCGCCGCCTCCCATGTCGTCAGACCTGCCATACGAGGTGAACAGGATATAACTCTCGTCAGGTGCAATAAAGGCATTAAACTCGTAGGTTTCGCTGTTGACGGCTTCGGAAATGCTCTCAGGCTTAGAATACTTGCCATCTGTCAGGCGGCTTACATAGATATCTTCCTTACCCTTATTGCCTTCATATTCAGCCGTGAAGTACAGGTCACCGTTGCTGGTTACTGAAGGGTAAAACTCATTCATATCCGTATTGATGGGCGAACCGATGCTTTTGGGTTCTCCCCATGTGTCTTTATTTCTTTCCACATACCAAATGTCATAATCCTTTTTTGTGTTGCCGTCTGCCGAACGGTTACTGACAAAATACAGTCGTGTGCCATCTGGAGAAAAAGCAGGCTCCAGGTCACTGTATTGTCCTGAGAACGGGGCCACTTGAGGTTTAGACCACTTTCCTTTGACTTTAGTCAGTCGCATGATAACGCTGATCTCACGCTTATAGCTTTGTAAAGTATAAAACACTTCATTGCCGTCTGCTGATATGGCGATGTCCCGGTTAGGATATTTGGTGGAAATAAGTGCTGGCTCAAAAAGTTGGGCAGAGGTATCACTTGCCTTTTGGCTGTAAAGTGTAGTACAGCACAGCAATGTCAGCAGAAGAGGGTATATCGGTTTTAACATGGGTACGTCAGCTTAGTTAGCAAAAATAAAACTAAACTAAAGTAAGGCAAAAACCACGATCAATAAAAAAACACTGGCTACTCCGAAACTCATTTTCCCATGCAATGTAGGGTGACCAAAAGTTCCGAATGAACAAAAGGTAAGAAAGAAGATCATAATCATTTTTGGGCCATAGATACTTTTAAATGCCTTGACGGAATAGTCAGTCATGGAGACTTTTGCTATGCTTATATCATTATTGGTTATAAAAGAGCGTATTACTATCACCTGATCATTTATATCAAAAGTTGCATAATGCTCTTTGGGAATTTGAAATCTTAAATCTTCAAACGTTAGTACAAAAACATTTGTCTGATAGTGCTTCTTTGGAAATTCCGTTGAATGAATCTTTTCCACTTTACTTACAACCTCAATGCTTTCACGGTGTGGGAGATAGCAGTCTGCGATTATAAAAGGACTAAATATAAGAGCTACTTTGGCGAAGTATGTAAAATACTTCAGATAAGGCCAGACACTTTCTTCATACTCCTCTTTTGTAGGTGTTCCGGAGGGCCCGTGTACAGGGGGCCACTTGCTTTGTTTGTGGGGTGTGTGCCTGGTTGATTCGTTTTGTCGGGCAGCACTGTTAAGCAAGAGATCATACTGCAGCCGCCTTCCCTCATTTCCTAAAACCTGATATGCTTCATGAATATCGTGAAATTTTTCAGAGGTGCCGGGTTGGTACAGCAGAGCCAACTTTTAATAAGGATTGGACCGATAGTGGACCGGTTAGATGGGAACATGGAAAGTAAAGATGGCAGGCATGCACAGAGTAACCCTTACAGATCAGTACAGAAAAATGCAGGTTCAGGCAGGTTATCCATCAGGTCACGGCAACGGGTTTTGTGTCGTGACCTGTATCATCGAAATTGCAGTATCCCATAAGCATTTCGTGAGGAAAAATATGCGAGGATAAATTTTTATATATTTGTTTTACAATTTATATACAAATGGAGAAAACATATTTAGGAGAGTTCGAAGAGTTGGTGCTTACCATGGTAGGTATTCTGAGAGAGGAGGCTTACGGCAATGCTATTGTGAACGAGATCAGGGGCCGCATGGAGAGGGAGGTTAACCTCAGTGCCGTACATGTTACGCTGTATCGTCTGGAAGATAAAGGGTATGTAAAGTCATCGATGGGAGGGGCCACGGCTATCCGGGGAGGCAGGCGAAAGCGGATTTTTACCATTACCAATGCGGGGTTGAATATGCTGCATGCCATCCAAGAAAAGCGTATGGAACTCTGGAAACTACTGCCACAGCTAAAATTTGCAGACCTATGAAAACATCTGTACAACCGCCAAAATGGGCTATCGATTTTCTGGAGTGGTTTTGCCCGGACAGACTTTTCGAATGTGTGCTCGGAGACCTGCTGGAGCAATTTGAAAATGAGCTGGAGCTTTATGGCGAAAGAAAGGCCAGGCGAAGGTTTGTGTGGAATGTGGTCCGGTTTTTCCGTCCAGGCATCATCCTGAGAAACAAATTCAAACTCAAAATAATCAACACTATTATGTTACTCAGTTATTTCAAAATTGCGATACGCAATATCAGAAAACGGAAACTATATTCCTTCATTAATGCCTTTGGCCTAAGCATAGGCATAGCCTTTTGTATACTCATTTACCTGTTTATCCAGGATGAACAAAGCTTTGACCAGTTTCATGTCAATAAGGCCAGGATTTTCAGGGTAGAAGAGAAAAGCTATGACCGGTGGTCAGAAGATAAAGAGTACCCATACCGCCACTCGGCATACCTGCAAACCGGCCTGATGCAGGTACTTAAGGACGATTTACCGGAAGTGGAGATGGGCACAAGGTATAATTCGGGCGGACGTGGGGTTTTTAGGTATGGCGAAAAAGTATTTACCGAAAAGCTCACTTATGTAGATGCCGATTTCTTTAAAATGTTTTCATTTCCTCTTTTACAGGGAGATGCTGAAAAGGTATTTAAAGATAAGTACGAGGCTGTGATTACCCCTGCAATAGCAGAAAAGTACTTTGGTGATGAGGACCCCATCGGTAAAGCGGTAGAGATAGATGTTAACGGGGTGGCCACCTATACAGTGACAGGTGTGATACAGGAAGCCCCGGCTAATTCCAGCTTTAGCTTTGAAGTGCTGATCTCTCAGGAGAACAGGATGTTTTATGAAAGGAACATTAACCAGTGGGGCAACTACTCGACACCGACTTTTGTGCAATTGACCGAAGGGGCTGACATGAAGCAGTTCAGTGCCAATCTGGATAAGGTGATTGAAAAATACATAGCTGAAGATCTGGAAGAATGGAGAGAGAATAGCAATTTGCCCGATGATGTCAAGCTGCTGGAACTGCAGTACTCTAACCTGTCGGACATCCACCTGAATACCAAAGTATCGTGGCAGAAAACCAGTGATCCTCAATACTCCCTGATATTGGGAGGTATTGCCATCCTCATCCTTATCATTGCCTGCATCAACTACATTTCCCTGGCACTCACTACTTCAACTGCCCGCAGGACAGAGGTAGGGATAAGAAAAGCAGCAGGAGCCAAAAAGGGACAGTTAATCTATCAGTTTGGCTTTGAATCCATAGTACTCGCCCTTATTTCCATGATTATAGGATTAGGACTTGTGGTTGTATTCCTGCCGTCGTTTAATGAATTTACCAATAAGGGCATAACTCTCGGCGGAGCCAGCATATCCGGCCTGCTGGCGGTGAGCTTTGCAGTAACCCTGCTGATAGGTTTGCTGGCTGGAAGTTATCCCGCCTTTTTCCTATCCTCTTTCCGGCCTGTGCAAGTGCTCAAAGGTGGCTTCACTTCCAAACTTAATGCTGTATTTACCAAACCCCTGGTAGTACTTCAATTTGCACTTTCAGCTTTTTTGATCATCAGCTCGGTGATCATGTACCGGCAGATGCAATATATTACGGCTAAAGATCTTGGCTATAACAAAGACCAGGTGCTGGCCATTCCCACACAAACCGGATACAGCAAAGAGGGCAATAAGATGGTCGAACGATTTAGAAATTATGCAGCGCAGGAGCCTTCCGTCATTTCCGTTACCGGTACCAATTCCTCTTTCAATCAGGGATGGTCCAGAAGTGGGTATGAAATTAATGGCGAACAAAAACTGGCCTATGTATATGTTGCCGATCCGTACTATGTACCAACTCTGGAGCTGACCCTGGTGGAAGGCAGAAATTTTGATCCTAATCTGGCCTCTGACAGCAGCGCTTTGATTGTCAACGAAGCGCTGGTAAGGGATATGGGATGGGAAAACCCGCTGCAAGAGCATCTTAACTGGCGTGAAGACAGTACTGGTCTGGGGCCTAAAATCATTGGAGTAGTTAAAGATTACCACTTCCTTTCACTGGAGAATGAAATAGAGCCGCTGCTTATGACAATGAATACAAAAGATGCAGGCTTCCAGACCACCATGCTTGTAAAGATCGATCACGGCAATATCCCGGAATCTATAGATAAAGTAAGAAGCCTGTGGAATGAGCTGGCTCCTGATAAGCCTTTCGATTATACTTTCATAGACGAAGATGTTGCCAAACAATATGCGTCTTATAAACGCTGGATGAATATCATGGGCCTGTCTACTGCTTTTGCTATATTGATCTCATGTTTCGGACTGTTTGGTTTGGCAGGTATCAATGCCATGAACAGAACCAAGGAGATAGGTATCAGAAAAGTGCTGGGTGCTGAGCTTATGAGCATCTTTGTGTTGCTCAACAAGCAGTATGTATGGCTGGCGTTAATTGCCTTTACCCTTGCGGCACCCTTGTCCTGGTACGTGATGGATCAATGGCTGGCCGATTTTAAATTTTCCATAGCCATGGGCTGGGAGCTGTTTGTGGTTAGTATGGTTGCAGGATTATTGGTGGCGCTTGCTACGGTAAGTTATCATGCAATCAAAACGGCCTTAGCCAATCCCGCAGAGACATTGAAATACGAATAAGCAATACTTCAGCCGCGGTCAGATCAACGCTCGCGGCTGAGATGTTTTGCTATACATAGGGCCTGGCTTATAGTTTCAAGCTCTGTATCACTGATTATTTTGAGCTGCAAATGGCCCCCTATTTGAAACCTGGTAAGCCTTCATTCATTTCTTTTTTTGTCCAGCAGGTGGCCCCAATGTTTTGCCAGTATGGAATGGGCTGCCCCGGTCGCCAGGTCTTCATAAATGCCTATCCACGGATCCGCAAGGTATACACCTGTGGGGTTTCCTTGAAAGCTTCATCCGTAAAGGCATCTATAATATAAGTGCTGATTTTCATAAAACTGTTGGTTCGAATAAACTAGATAACCTTCTTAATAAGAGGGGTTTAAATTGTAATCCATACCTCGAATATTGAATTTTGCCCCTCTTTGGTGGATAATGTTTGGGCATAATGAAATATTCATATTACTTTTCTAATAATCTGGCTTCGGATTCCCCTTATCTTTTTGTATATTGATTGGAGAGTATTGTTTATAATTTAACCCCTTAATATTATGAAAAACTCTTCCATTTCCTCTTTGATTTTAGCCATTTTTCTAATAACGTCATTTCAAACCCATGCCCAAAATGAATCGGATACTACCGATTACTTTTCGATGTCATTAGACGAGCTTATGAATCTGACCATTACGGTGGCTTCAACCGAAGCATTGTCGACAAGAGAGTCTCCGGGTATTGTTAACCTGATCACGGCAGATGAAATAGCGAGATCCGGTGCGCGTGACCTGATCGATGTATTGCGCATGATCCCCGGTTTTGAGTTTGGTGTGGATGTACAGGGGGTGATAGGAGTAGGGGCGAGAGGTAACTGGGGCCATGAAGGCAAAATCCTGATACAACTTGATGGTCAGGAGATGAACGAAAGAAGTTTTGCGACCACACAGTTAGGTAACCACTTTCCATTGGAGCAAATAGAGAGAATCGAAATTATCAGAGGTCCGGGGTCTGCTATTTATGGTGGTTACGCGGAGCTGGGTGTGATTAATATTATCACTAAAAAAGGAAAGGCCCTTAACGGTGTTAGCGTAGCAGGCACATACGGGCAGTTGCCGGATGCGCTAGGCAGGGCAGAAGGGACTGTGATGGTAGGCAGAAGTGCCGGAGATGTGGCATTTGATGCTAAATTAACAGTAGGACAGGGAAACAGAAGTGACAGAACTTATACTGATTTCTATGGAGACTCTTACGACATGAAGGATAACTCCGAACTAAAAAACCTGCATATCAATAGTGGATTGTCATACAAAGGACTGGGTATACGGCTGATATACGAAGACTACCAGATACAGCAGCGCGACCTTTTCGATGCGGCTATGCCGGTGCCCGTAGATATGCATTTCAAAGGCGTGTATGCTGAGGTCAAGTATGATTATAAGGTCTCTGACAAGGTGAAGCTGACCCCGAAGGTCCAATATAAAAACCAGCAACCATGGCTTACAAACAGTGCAGTGGCCCGGCAGTTGGACGAGAATGACTACGCAGGTGTTTTTGCTGACAAAACGGTAGAACAAACCTTGGGAGACTTGGTGCTGAATGTCAACTTCACACCCAAAATTAATGTGATAGCAGGTATGCAGTACTATGTAGACAAAGGGGAGTCGGTACCTGGCTATGAGTATGAAATCACTAATAGCACCGACGTAGAGTTTTATAATTTCAGCGCTTATGGACAGGGGTTGTTCAAATTGGGGTTTGCCAATGTTACTGTAGGTGCACGTTATAATAACCATGAGCAGTTCGGTGATTCATTTGTGCCGAGAATTGGCGTTACCAAAGTAATTGACAGATTCCATGGCAAGCTGCTGCTTAGCCAGGCTTTCAGGGCGCCGAGTATTCAAAATATCGATCCTAACCCTGATATTGAACCTGAGCTCACTACGGTTTTTGAGCTGGAAGCCGGGTATCAGCTTACCTCTAAAATGGCTCTTACAGCAAATTTCTTCGACATAAAGATCGAAGACCCGATTGTTTACTTCTATGATAGCGATACCGATGCGGAAGGCTATGAAAATTATGATGAAACAGGCACCCGGGGTATAGAGCTGGAATATAAGTATAAAGATACCTGGGGATCGATGGGCTTTAACTATTCTTATTATACAGCCCATGGAGACAACAAAGTGGCATCTTACAATGTGCCCGGGGACGAAGATAAACTATTGGGTTTCGCCCAGAGCAAAGCCAATCTTTTCGGATCATTCTTGCTGACTAAGAAACTTACTTTCAGCCCCTCCGTTACTTACCTGGGAGAGCGGGCAGGATTCGTAATTGCAGATACCAATGACAACCCGGTACTGGCCACTTTCGATCCTGTGGTATTCGCAAATCTTTACTTTCAATACAAAGACCTGTTTACCCAGGGACTGACAGCCGGAGCAGGAGTTTATAATCTGACTGACAATGACTATGCTTACATACAACCGTACAACAGTGGGCATTCACCCCTCCCTGCTGCGGGCAGGGAGATAGTGGTGAGGTTGAAATACAGACTTAAATTTAGTTGATTAGTTGAAAGGGGCCTCCAAGGATGATGTTTGATGTTTAAGGTTATTGAACTGAGGAGGCTCCTTTTTTTATTTTTCCGTTCCTACCCTGCCCAGGTGAACCAATCCAAAAGCCGGACCAACAAGCAATATAATAAATAAGAAATCAGGGGTGATAAGCGAATCAAGCCAGGTCAATAACTGAATACTGACAATGGTGATGGCAAAGCCAAGGCTGTTGACCACGGTAAGTCCGGTACCAATGTAAGCCTTGTCGGCCGTTTGAGCTACCAGGGTTGAGAACTGAGGGGAGTCAGCCACCACGGCCATGCCCCAAATCGAAAGGGTCAAGATAAAAAGACCAACCGGAACCATGTACAGTAGCGGAGACAAAAGACAACAGATACCAGACAAAGCCAGAGCTGCGAAAGCAACTTTTTTACTGCCAAATCTCATGGCGATGTGGCCTCCTATAGCGCATGATAATGATCCGGCACCGATGGTTATAAAAGACCATAGCGGTACATTCAGATCAGTGCCTGCTGACTCATTGTAGTGCCTCAATATAAACGGGATAAAAGCCCAAAAGGCATAAAGCTCCCACATATGGCCGAAGTATCCGAAAGCGGCATTTCTGAAATTATTATGCCTGAAAAGTTTAAATATTATACTTAAATCAAACTTGCTTCCCCGCTTTCTGAACGGCCCGTCACCAACGCCGGCCAATATGGCCACACCGCCCATAACGGCTGCCGATGAAGTGGTTATCAGTATATACTTCCATGGCAGGCCACCCGTAAGGTCCCTGATCAGGTGCGGAAAGGCAGTACCCAGTACCAGGGCACCCACCAGGTACCCCAAAGCTTTGCCGAGCCCTTTCTCATGCCAGTCAGAAGCGATCTTCATACCAATTGGGTATATTCCGGCAAGGAAGAAGCCTGTAATAAACCGGAAAGAGAGGATCACCTCATAACCGGTAGAAAAGAGAGGGCCGAGGTTGAAAATACTGCCAAGCAGGGCACAGGTGAAAAATACTTTTGAAGGTGAAAAACGGTCTGCAATAGTAAGAAAGGCAAAAGTAAGTGTGCCGGCAATAAACCCAAGCTGGACAGCGGAGGTAATGATGCCAAGCGCATTGGCAGGGAGTGATAGTGCCTTATCCAGATCAGGTAAAATAGCATTACCGGCAAACCATAGCGATGTACCTGCAAACTGAGCGATAACAATGATCGGCAAAACATAACCGGGGCGTGAATGGGAGTCTTTCAATGCTTGTAGCTTAAAGCCGAAAATTAATGTATTTTGTCAATAAGCCAAAACTGGCCAGGATCAAGCAGAATTTCTGAGGAGACTCTAGCTTTTCACCTCTATGTTTGACGAGCAGTAGTGAATAGCAACAGGCAAAAGCAGTTGGCAAAGTAGGATGAAATAGCAGTAGGCGCGGTTTTTATTTTGTTTCTCTTGGTAACTTTACGTTGAGACTTCTTGCTTTTCCGATTCACTCACTCCACAGCATTGACCCTGAACAGCCACAAGCACGGAGCGCTTCAAAATCTCTTCAGAAACTATTGATATATTTGAATGTAAACAAAAATTAAAACAACAGGCTCAATGGCACTGAAAGATGCTCAGTGCATAAAAGCCGCAGTAAGTAGATGAAACTGTTATTAGTAGAAGATCATGCCGAGCTTGCCAGCAATGTAATATCATACCTGGCCAAGGAAGGCTACGTGTGTGAGTGGTGTAACAGCTATCAAAAAGCAATCAATAAACTTTCCGGATTTGAGTACGACATTATCATGCTCGACCTCATGCTGCCGGATGGGGACGGACTGGATATCCTCAGGTTCATTAAGCAGCAAAATGCCGATGCCGGAGTACTGATACTGTCGGCCAAAAATGCTTTGGATGACAAGATCCAGGGCCTTGACCTGGGTGCTGATGATTATCTGCCCAAGCCTTTCCATTTGTCTGAGCTGAATGCAAGGTTAAAAGCCATTTACCGGAGGAGGCACCTGGGTGGGGCACATGACATCATATTTAATGAAATAAGCCTCAACACCGATACCATGGAGGTCAAGGTCAATGACCAGTACCTCGACCTTACCCGGAAGGAATACGAGATGCTGCTCTACATGATCGTCAATAAAAGCAGGGTGCTCACCAAGCAGTCCATTGCCGAACATCTCTGGGGCGATTACATGGATTCGGTCGATTCTTTTGACTTTGTTTACCAGCACATCAAAAACCTGAGGAAAAAAATAGTACAGGCAGGTGGCCATGATTACATACAGACTATGTATGGCTCGGGGTATAAATTCAACCCTAATATCTAGCACATGAAACTGATATTCAAAATCACACTGCTTTACCTGCTGATCTCACTGGTGGTATTCCTGATCGGGGGCATTATCACCCATCAGATCATTATGCGGGAAGTCATCTATGAGGAGCAGCGGTTTTTGAGGGAACGGCTGGACTTTGCCATCAGAATGATCGAGCGCAGAATGCTACATAAGCCTTTTGAACGTGACAAAATAAAGATCATACCTCTTGGTGCCAGAGGCGAGGAAACGGAAATAGCTTTTTCGGATACCGTAGTGATGCATAGTACGCTGCAGCGTATGGAGCCTCACAATAAACTGGATGTAGTTAAAAAAGTGGGGCAGCAGTATTATAAAATTACCCTTTATGACCTTATTGTTGAAGAAGATGACATTGCCGAAGGGGTAAACGAAGCCCTGGTGAAGGTATACTTACTACTTCTTGTAGTGGTGCTTATCCTGAGTTGGGTGGCTTCGGCCTTCCTGTTAAAACCTTTTAACATCACCCTGGAGCACATCAAAAACTTTAGCCTTAGAAAAAACAATCCCATTAAGTATAAAAAATCGGACACCAAAGAATTTGACAAGCTTAATAAGTTTGTAGAAGAAATGACTGAGAAGATCCAGACTGACTACCAGTCATTAAAGGAATTTACCGAGAATGCATCACATGAAATGCAGACGCCGCTCTCCATTGCCAATGGTAAACTCGAGCTGCTCATGGAGTCGGATAACCTCACGGATGAGCAGGTTGCACTGATCATGTCGGCTCAGGGGTCGGTACAGCGTCTTTCCAGGATGGGTAAAGCCTTGTCGCTGCTGACCAAAATTGAAAACAAGGAGTTTGAAAGTACCGAAGAGATCAATCTCAGTGAGCTTTTATTAAAACTGCTGTTTGATTTCAAAGAACTCGCTGACCTCAAATCCATAAAAATTGAGTCAGAGATACAGGAGCATGTAAAAGTGAATATGGATAGTACCCTGGCGGCTATTATGGTAACCAACCTTCTGCAAAACGCCATCAGGCATAATTATGAAGAGGGCCGGATCCATGTAGTGTTAACCCATACGAGGCTCTTGATCAGTAATACAGGCGGGGCCCTTAAATCTGATCCGGGCTCCCTCTTTGAGCGCTTCAAAAAGGATAACCAGAGCAAAGAGTCTGTAGGCCTGGGTTTGTCCATTGTAAAGAAAATATGTGAAGTGAGTTCGTTTGATATTTCTTATCAATATCAGGACCCTGACCATACGATCGAGGTGATATTTTAAAACTTCAGAATTACTTCAGATTTCATACATATTTAAATCAAACCTGTGATCTAGTTTTGTAGTTAACAACCATAGGGGAAGGCAGGTGTAGTTGAGCGTGATTCTCAAAAACTCAAGACATAAATTAAATACATGAAACAACAATTTTTACTGTTATTAGCATTTTTTGCAGTTACCGCGTCGTTTGCGCAGAGAGGGGATTATCAGGGAGCAGGACAGCCTCCTGCAGTAACCGGTACTGTTATGGATACCGAATCAGGTGCTCCACTGGAATACGCATCGGTCAGTTTATTAAAAGCCTCAGACAGTACCCTCGTGGATGGAGGGATCACTGATGCCAATGGGAAATTTTCAGTAAAAGGCAGGCCAGGGAAATATATCGTACAGATACAATTCATTTCTTATGTATCCAAAAGTTTCAATGTCACCCTCGAGCCGGGAGGTAAAGATCTGGGTGTAGTCAAACTCAGCCCCGATGCAGAAACTCTGGATGAAGTAGTGATAACAGGGGAGAAGAGCCAGATGGTAATGGAGCTTGATAAGCGTGTGTTTAATGTGGGGCAGGACCTGAGCAATACAGGGGCCAGTGCCGCAGATATACTGGACAACATCCCTTCCGTGAGTGTAGACATTGAAGGTAATGTAAGCCTTCGCGGAAGTGGCAACGTAAGGGTACTCATCAACGGCAAACCATCAGGACTGGTAGGCATCAGCAGCACCGATGCCTTGAGGCAGCTACAAGGGAATCTTATTGAGCGTGTAGAAGTGGTAACCAATCCATCTGCCAAATATGAGGCTCAGGGTAATGCCGGTATTATTAACATCATTCTGAAAAAAGATAATAACGATGGTGTCAACGGTTCATTCAGTGCCAATGCCGGATATCCCGATAACTACGGACTTTCATTTAATGTCAACTACCGTAAAAAATGGATGAACCTGTTTGCCAACTATGGCATCGACTACAGAAAAAGCCCGGGTTCAGGATTTGCCAATCAGATATTCTACAAAGAAGATACAACATACTACACTGACATCGACAGGGATCGGACCCGTGGAGGCATATCCAACAATTTCAGGTTTGGTTCTGACTTCTATCTTAACGATAAAAATACCATCACAGTAGCAGCACTTTATCGTATCTCTGATGAAGAGAACGAGACGGAACTGTTTTACACCGATTATGATATTAACCGCAATCTCGTAGCCAGAACCCAAAGACTTGATGATGAGCTGGAAGATGAAGAGAATATTGAGTTTTCATTAAACTATACCAAAACATTTAGCAACGAAAAGCATAAGCTTACAGCAGATGTTCAGTACAGGGAAAGTAGCGAAGTGGAAGATGCTGAGCAAAGACAAGGATTGGTGCCATTGCCTGGTGAGGTATTTGAACCAGATGTTTTTCAGCAGTCATTAAACGATGAGTTTGAAAGCAACCTACTGTTGCAAACCGATTATATACATCCTATTGGAAAAAATGCCAAGGTGGAGGCCGGATACCGCGGCTCATTCAGGAAAATTGATAATGCTTATATTGTAGAGCAACTCAATGAGGATGGGCAGTTTGTAACACTGGAAGGTTTTACCAATGACTTTAACTACGATGAAAACATCCATGCGGTATATGCTATCTATGGCAATAAAATGAATAAATTTTCATATCAGATTGGCCTTAGAACTGAGATCACCGATATCACTACCGAACTGGTGCAGGATGATCTTAAAAATGATAAAAACTATACGGGTCTCTTCCCCAGTGCGCATGTAACCTACGAGCTTAAAAATCAAAACTCATTACAGGCCAGCTACAGCAGAAGACTCGACCGTCCCGGTTTCTGGAGCCTCAACCCTTTTTCAAATTTTACAGATTCGCGTAACATAAGAACAGGAAACCCTGACCTTGACCCTGAGTATACCGATGCCTATGAAATCGGCTATTTGAAAAATTGGAATTCTGCATCATTGTTTACAAGCTTCTACTACCGCCACTCCACCGGTGTGATCGACAGGATTCGTTATGTAGAAGATAGCATTACCTATGCCGTGCCACTAAACCTGAATAGCCGTGATGCTTATGGCGTGGAGTTTACAGCATCTAAAGATGTAGGCAAATGGTGGAAGCTGAATGGTAGTGCCAACTTTTACCGCTCCGAGACCAAAGGGCAGTACCAGGAGCAAGATCTGTCAAACGACACCTATACCATGTCAGCCAGAGTTACCTCCAAGATGACACTGTTTGGCGTACTTGACTACCAGGTCAGCGGCCACTACAGAGCCCCGCAAAACAGCACCCAGGGCAGAACAAAAGCCTTCTACATGATCGATATGGGATTGAGTAAAGACATATTTAAAGGTAAAGGCACTATAGTACTCAACGTGCGCGACCTTCTCAATTCCAGAAAATGGAGGTCAGAGACCATTACGGAAGACCTTTATCAGGAGTCAGAGTTCCAATGGAGAGCCAGGCAGGTAACGGCAACATTCACCTATCGCTTAAAGCAGAAGAAGACCCGTGAAAGAGGTAATGGAGAAAGAGGAGGTGATTTTGGCGGAGATGACGGATTTTAACGACTGAGAAACATACCGGCGGCATACAGCCATCAATATTCGGGGCTAAATAATATATTTCCATGCATTTTAAGGAGAGGTGCTAAAGGGAATAAATAGTCCCCAGGGTCTGCTTCACGGCAGGCCTTTTTGTTTTTTTAGAGGTCAAGCTCCCTTTTTCATGATCCCCCATGATCTGTCCCCCGACAGATCATCTGCAAGCCGTTAAGTACTACACTCATCCACCTGGTCTATGCTTTCAAAAATAGTTTTAATATTTCCATGAAGATTAGCCTTAGAAGGTGCCTGTCAGGGGACCGGCACCGGTTTGGGAAACTGATGAAAGATACCGAAATACCCCCCATGATCTGTCCCCCGACAGATCATCTGCAAGCCGTTAAGTACTACACTCATCCACCTGGTCTATACTTTCAAAATAGTTTTAATATTTTCATGAAGATTTAGCCATAGGAGGTGCCTGTCAGGAGACCGGCACCGGTTTGGTAAACTGATGAAAGATACAAAAATACCCCCCATGATCTGTCCCCCGACAGATCATCTGCAAGCCGTTAAGTACTACACTCATCCACCTGGTCTATACTTTCAAAATAGTTTTAATATTTTCATGAAGATTTAGCCATAGGAGGTGCCTGTCAGGAGACCGGCACCGGTTTGGGAAACTGGTGAAAGATACCGAAATATCCCCCATGATCTGTCCCCCGACAGATCATCTGCAAGCCGTTAAGTACTACACCCATCCACCTGGTCTATGCTTTCAAAATAGTTTTAATATTTCTATGGAGATTTAGCCATAGAAGGTGCCTGTCAGGGGACCGGCACCGGTTTGGGAAACTGATGAAAGATACAGAAATACCCCCCATGATCTGTCCCCCGACAGATCATATGACTCAAAGCATGTTACTCTTGCCTTATCAGTTACATCCGGTCCATGTAATGTGTTAAAAAACCGAAATTATCTTTTTCAGTCATATAAAAAGAGACGGATGACCAGTAATAATCCTCAGGTTGAATAGCGAGACTCCAATGTTCCTGAAGAGGGTTTAAATGGAGATAATCAAGCTTTTGCTCAAGCTTTGGTTTGGAATCCATCAATATGGCCAGCGCATTTCTTTGCCAAAACCTATGATTCCTTTCGGGGGTTTTTTCTTCAAAGTAAGGTATTACATTAGGGTGATTAACCCTAAGATCTTTTAAGAACTGACTTGAAGTCCATTTATTGAAAGAGGCATGAGGCATTTCCTTTCCATTTTTCTCAAGCATTTCCCACAGTATATGCAAATGATTTGGCATGATGACAAAGCCATATACCGCAATTTTTTTTCTTTCCACCAGCCACTGGAGTTGATCAATTATGACCTTCTTGTATTTATCCTTTTTTAGCAGATACTTCCAGTCTTTTATAGTATTGGTCCAGAAGTAGACCTCATTAAGTTCCATGTGGGAGTTTCGTTTCGAAGTGGCCAAATGTTCTTGCATGAGGCAATATGTGAATTATAATTTAATGGATACAAATTTTTAAAAATGCTTTTTTGAGAAAGTGTCCTCTGAATGAAGAAAGGCGCCTGTCAGGGGACAGGCACCGGTTTGGATTTTAGTACCGTTTTGATAAAGAAATCTCCTCTTCATACAGATCGGTTTCTTTTCCTTCCCCCATGATCTGTCCCCCGACAGATCATCAGCAAACCGTTAAGTACCACACCCAACTATCCGGCAATGCTTTCAAAACAGTTTTAATATTCAAATGGAGATTTAGCCGTTGAAGGTGCCTGTCAGGGAACCATCAACGTTTTTGGGTGGCAAGATCAAATAAGCTTCTCTCCATGGTCTGTCCCCGACAGTCCATTTATGAAACTACACATACCTCTCACATCACATAAGCCTACCTAAAAAACAACTTAATCACCGTGCCCTTACCAGGTTCAGAGCTTACTTTGATGTTGCCGCCGTGTAAATGCATGATCTGTTTGGAGAGGCTCAGGCCGATGCCGGAGCCATGCTTTTTGGTGGAGAAGAAGGGTACAAATATTTGGTTAAGCTCTTTTTGAGGGATACCTGAGCCATTGTCCTGAACCTCAACCACCTGCTTGTCATAATCCTGATAAGCCTTTAAATGTATGGCGGGGTTGGGCACCCCTTCCAGCGCATGGATGCTGTTGGTGACCAGGTTGATTAGTACCTGTTCGATCAGGTGGCTGTCCATTTGTATGGTACTGACGTTATCGATTTGTGATTCAAACCGGATATTTGCTTTGTCCAGCTCGCTGCTCATCAGGTTTTCGATGGTGTTAAACAGCTCCTGCATCGGTACAGGCTCAAGTTTCGGCTTGGCTACTTTGGTCAGCTTCCGGTAGTCATCAATAAAAGAAACCATTCCATCACTACGCTTTTTGATGGTTTTTAGTGAAAAGCGAAGGTCTTCAATGGTTTCCTCATCCAACTCCTCCAAAGGCTTCTGCTGCCCATCTTTTTCCAGCATGGTCTGCATGGTTTCGGTAAGGGAAGAGATGGGAGTGGCGCTGTTCATAATCTCGTGGGTAAGTATCCGGATGAGTTTATGCCATGCCTCTATCTCTGTTTGTTCTATTTCCCCTTTGATATCCTGAAAAGTGATCAGTTTATAGCTTTTGTTGAGCATGATCATTGAGTTCACATCTACAGAAAGCGTCCGGGTTTCACCATGGGCATCGATGTTGATCAGCCTGCGGCCGGTATCGCCAATGGCATCAATTTCCTGCACGAACGACGGCTGCTTGGCTTTCAGTATCTTCCAGTTTTTAACACCCTCAGCATGCAGCACCTGCTCTGCCGGTTTGTTGATCAATACGATATTTTCATTATTCTCAAGAGATATGATGCCGATATTGATGTTGCTGACCACCATTTTCAGATAATGAAACTGGCCTTCATGCTCCATTTTTACATTCTTGTAAATATCGATGATCTCGGTAAATGCCTCATTGAGTTCTTCAAACGACTGCCCGATCTTGCTTTTGCTGAAGTTGATCGAAAAATCCCGGTATTTTATGGCCAGGAGGAATTTTGCCAGCTCCCGGTTGGTATGGTTGATGAACCTTAGCAGCTCCACTACCTGTACAGCAAGTATTATAAACAGGATGATTTGATTAAAGAATAACCTGTCATCTCCAAAGATCAGGGCAAAAGCAGCCATAACCGCAAGGATCATGAAAAGCCTGGCTGCAACTTTAAAAGTAAATTTTTTGTAAAACCTCATCTCTTGGGTCGGCACTTAAAGGCTTAAAACTAGCGTAAATCTCTCAATATTTATAATACTAAAAATATTAGTATTAGCTATTATATTTAGTCTCAAGATGCTATATTTGTAAATGATACGGATCGCAATTTTATGGCAGAACGCTCGATTTTACATATGGACCTTGATACCTTTTTCGTTTCCTGCGAAAGGCTTATTGATGATAAGCTTATAGGTAAGCCCATCCTCATAGGAGGGACTACTGATCGGGGGGTCGTGGCATCGTGTAGCTACGAAGCCAGAAAGTTCGGAGTCCATTCTGCCATGCCCATGAAACTGGCCCGTCAGCTATGCCCGGAGGCAATCATTATTAAAGGTAATGCCGGCACATACTCTAAAAAATCTGAGGAGGTGACGGAGATCATCAAGGAAAGTGTACCGCTGTACGAAAAGACTTCTATTGATGAGTTTTATGTAGACCTTTCCGGAATGGACCGCTTTTTCAACAGCCTGATGCTGGCCTCAGAGCTGCGTAAGAAAATAATAAAGGAAACCGGGCTGCCCATTTCGTTTGGTTTGTCTGAAAACAAAACAGTTTCCAAAGTGGCTACCGGAGAGGCCAAACCCAATAATCAGCTCAAAGTCGATTATGGTTTGGAAAAAGCCTTCCTCGGCCCGCTTTCGGTTACCAAAATACCGATGGTAGGGGAGAAGACCTATCATGCCTTGCGAGACCTCGGTATCAGAAAAATACAGACCATCCAGGAGATGCCTATGGAGCTGATGGAAAAGGTGTTTGGGAAGAATGGTGTCACTATTTGGGAAAAAGCCAATGGCATTGACCGTTCGCTGGTGATTCCCTATTCAGAGCGTAAATCCATTTCCACTGAGCGGACTTTTGACAGGGACACCATAGATGTGGTCAAACTGAAAGGCATACTACTGGCAATGGCAGAAAACCTGGCCTTCCAGCTTAGGAGAGGAGAGAAGCTCACCTCATGCGTAACGGTTAAGGTCCGGTATTCTGATTTCAATACCCATACCCTGCAAAACCGTATTCCCTATACCTCGGCAGACCACGTTCTCATACCCAAAGTATTGGAGCTGTTTGACAAGCTATACAACAAGCGTCTTCTGGTTCGCCTGATAGGAGTGCGGTTCAGCCATTTGGTAAATGGAGGCTATCAGATCAACCTGTTTGAGGATGCAACAGAGATGATCAACCTATACCAGGCTATGGACAAAGTGAGGGATAAACATGGCGACAGAAGCGTGATGCGAGCCGCCGGCATAGAAGCTAAAACCATCAGCCGGTTCAACCCCTTCCGCGGAGAGCCACCACCACTTTTGCCTAACCGGAGGGCGTAGGGGAGCCGGGAAGCTTTTTGGGGTTCGGTATTCGGTGAACAGGAAGCGTAGACAGTAAATGGTAAGCAGTAACCAGTGATCAGTAGTTTGGTAATTGTAAAAGGGGATCGGAAAACCAGCAACCAGCAAATGTACTTAAACAACCACACATACTATAGCTTTAAATACGGGGCCATCAGTCCTGGGGAGCTGCTGGTGGAGGCGAAGCGGCTGGGGGTTGAGTGCTTGACGTTGACGGATATTAACTCTACGGCAGGATGCCTGAACTTTGTGCGGCTCTCGGAGAAATACGGGGTCAGGCCTGTGTTGGGGATTGATTTCAGGAATGGGGCACAGCAACAGTTTGTAGGGATTGCTAAAAACAATGAGGGTTTCAGAGAGCTTAATGAGTGTATTTCATGGTATTTGCATGAAAAAGAAGATATTCCCTCCAGGGCACCTGCCTTTGAACATGCTTACGTAATCTATCCATTCTCAGGCTTTACCGGAGGAGATTTGAAGGAAAACGAGTTTATAGGAGTAAGCCCTGAAGATATTATGCGGCTGCGATTTTCTCCGTGGAAGAACAGGCCGGAGAAGCTGGTGGCATTGCAAACCGTTACTTTCCGTAAAAAGAGGGATTATAATGCCCATCGCCTGTTGAGGGCCATCGATAATAATACCCTGCTGAGCAAACTGCCTAAAACAGAGGAAGGCAAACCTCACCACCAGATGATGCCCGCTGCGGAGCTGAAAGGAAAGTATGAAGAGTTTGGGGTGCTGGTTGATAATGCCCATCGGCTTCTGGATAGTTGCCATATTACATTTGAGTTTGGGGAAACGGCTCAGCTCAACATGAAAACCTATACCGGGTCGGAAGAAGAGGATTACCGCCTGGTGCACCGGCTCTGTATGCGCGGGTTGAAGTACCGCTACGAGAATCCCGGCAAGGATATTAAAAAAAGAATAAACGATGAACTGGCTACCATACGGCAAAAAGGTTTTCTGGCTTACTTCCTCATCAACTGCAAAATAGTAAGTTATGCCCGGAAGAAGGGCTATTTCTACGTTGGCAGAGGCAGCGGAGCCAACAGTATTGTAGCTTACCTGTTGCGAATAACCGATGTAGACCCCATAGAGCTGGACTTGTACTTTGAGCGGTTTATCAATCTGTACCGGAAAAATCCGCCTGATTTCGATATCGATTTTTCATGGCGCGACAGGGAGGATATAACAAGGTTTATTTTTGAATACTTCAACAAAAGGGTACCCAACGGCGTGGCCTTGCTGGCTACCTATAGCACTTTTCAGTACCGGGCCATGGTGCGCGAGCTTAGCAAAGTATTTGGTCTTCCCCCCCATGAGATAGACCGGCTGGCAGATGGCGGTGAAGCAGTAGACCAGGTCTCGGCATTGGTGCTGCGGTACGGGCAGTTGATTTCCGGCTTCCCCAGCCATATGAGTGTACATGCAGGAGGTATTTTAATCGCCGAAAAGTCGATCCATAACTATACCGCCACCAGCCTGCCGCCTAAAGGCTTTCCTGTTACCCATTTTGATATGGTAGTGGCGGAAGACATAGGACTGTATAAGTTTGATATCCTGGGGCAGCGAGGACTTGGCAAGATCAAAGATACCCTGGAGATCATCAAAGGGAACAGGCCTGATGAAGATGAGATCGATATCCATGACATTAAGCGCTTTAAAGTGGATGAGCAGGTAAAAGCCATATTGCGGGAGGGGCAGGCCATAGGGTGCTTTTATGTGGAGTCGCCCGCTATGCGTATGCTGCTGAAGAAACTCAGAGTAGACCATTACCTGGGGCTTGTGGCCGCCAGCTCCATCATCAGGCCCGGCGTGGCCAAGTCGGGGATGATGCGTGAGTACATACTGAGGTTTCGTGATGAGGAAAGAGTGAAAGATGCACACCCCGTATTGTTGAAGATCATGCCTGATACCTTTGGGGTAATGGTGTACCAGGAAGACGTAATTAAAGTGGCGCACTACTTTGCCAAGCTAGACCTGGGTGAGGCCGACGTACTTCGCCGGGGGATGTCAGGGAAGTTCCGTTCAAGAGAAGAATTTCAAAAGGTGAAAGAGAAGTATTTTGCCAACTGTAAAGCCGAGGGGCACTCCTTTGAACTGGCTGCTGATGTATGGCGGCAAATAGAAAGCTTTGCCGGTTATGCTTTTGCGAAAGGACACTCGGCATCTTATGCGGTGGAAAGCTACCAAAGCCTTTTCCTGAAAGCTCACTACCCGCTGGAGTATATGGTAAGTGTGCTCAATAATGGAGGTGGCTTTTACCGAAGGGAACTGTATATTCACGAAGCGCGTATGCATGGAGCTGAGATTGTACCTCCATGTGTCAACAAAAGTGAGGCCTACGCTGTAATAGAGGGCGTGAGGATCTACCTGGGCTTTGACCTGATCAAAGACCTGGAAGCACAGGTGATGGAAAATATATTGAGAGCCCGCAGCAAGCGATCATTTCTGAACCTAAGCGACTTTTTGAAGCGCGTTTTCATCTCGCTGGAGCAACTGAGCCTGCTTATACGTGCGGGAAGCTTCCGGTTTACCGGTAAATCGAAAAAGGAGCTGCTCTGGCAGGCCCATATCGCACTGGGAAGAACCAAAAAGACCAACCCCGTACCATCATTGTTTGATTCACCGGCCAGGGAAATTAAGCTGCCCAAGCTGTACACCTACCAGTTTGAAGATGCCTTTGAGGAAATGGAACTCTTCGGCTTCCCGCTCTGCGATCCGTTCATGCTCCTCCGCGATGAACCCGAAGTAAGCGTAAACAAAGCCAGTAACATGATGAATTTCCTCAACCAGGAAATAACTATCCTTGGCTATCTCGTTGCCATTAAAAACACCAGTACAAACAAAGGTGATCGCATGAACTTCGGCACCTTCCTAGACCGTAAAGGCCATTTCATCGATACCGTACACTTTCCCCAGGTAGCCTATAAGCACCCATTCAGAGGCAAAGGCATCTATAAAATTACCGGTAAAGTAGTAGTAGAGTTCGAATTCTGCACCCTCGAAGTCTCTGCCATGGAAAAACTACCCTACATCGATGATCCAAGGTACACAGATGATACGGGAGTGTTGAGGGTGATTAGTAATCGGTGATTTTTTTGGTAAATGGTGCAGAGTCGCTGTCATTGGGTATCAGTTTCTAAAACAGGAAAGACACTCAAAGAAACTGGTTAACCCAAGGATGAAGTACTTTCGGAAAGTATTTCGAAGTGTTGGGAAAGTTTAGTTGAGAAATGGGGAGACAACGTGTTCTTTTGAGTTGGTTTTAATCTTATAATCTAAAAATTCAAGTCATGGCAGTAAAGCATACACCAACAAATGAGGTGCATACAGGGCACAAAGGAGGAAAAACGGGTTGTGGATTTGACACAACAGAAAATCCAACACACTGGGTTAATTCAAATGAAAGAATTACTTGTAAGAAAAATGGATGTGGGGGATGATAGTTTGGAATAAGCCTCCCTACTTCCCAGCAGAGTCTCTCGCAGAGGACTCTGCGACATTCGGAGGCACAATCTTAATTATGGTAGGAAAGTAGCATGGGTACTAGTAAAAATTCTCAGCCGCAATTTAGCTCTGTAAGCTGCCATTCAGAAAACGATTATTAGCCAAAAAATGCGTATTTGCAGAGAGGGGATTGTTTTATAAAAACACCTTCATTCCAATACCCCATCAACCCATACCCCTTATCGATCAACTGAAACCAGGCATAGGTTAATCCATCATCTCCTGAATGTACCATAGCCCCTATAATTGTGATAAATATTACCAACTAAAATTCACAATTATGAAAAAGTCAAAATTAAAACTCGACGATTTAAAAGTTAACAGCTTCGTAACAGAAGTTCCTAAGGACGCGCAAAATACTGCTCAGGGAGGAGGTAGAACCATTATTGTTAATTCCGCTCTTTGTCCATTTCAGAGTATTGCTTTTGTGTGCAACATTCAGGACCCTCTGTATACCTGGGACGCCGAATGTCCGGCAACTGCGGGAAATACAGCATGCTAAAAGTCGGTTTCTTATATTAGTTTGCAGAGTCTCACATGCAGACTGTGCAAACTAAATTTCTTGTCTCACATCAACTCTTGCAGATATTCTATCAATCCACATTCCCCATCCGTCAATTGAAAACGGTCATTCATCAATTGAAGGCACTTTGAGCACTTCGGAACCGGTACAATTGTATCACTAAAGCAATCTGGGTCGATGGCTTTAGGAGCTTTATAGCTTGAGAGCCAGGGAGTATTTCTCTGGTTCTTTTTTTGAATTGCTGATGACCATTTCCCGGATCAAACGTTAAACCTGTGGAGTAAATGGATTGGAAAGTAAAACAACTAAAGTGAAACTCGCTGCTGAAAATCAGTAAACCGAGCTTATTGTTATATTATACACCTTTGCCTACTGCTTTTGCCGATTGCTATTAACAACTGTCTATCAGCAAAGAGGTGAAAGTGTTAGGGTCTCCCCAGAAATTCAGCTTGATCCCGTTTCCCCTTTGAGGTTTGACTCTGGCTGCTTCAGGTTTTACCCCTGGTTATCTATTATGAATTTATACCCTATGCCCCTGATGTTGATAATTTTAATACTGGTGTCGGCCATGAGTTTCTTGCGTAGTTTTGATACGAAAACGTCCAGCGTACGACCTATATAGTCACCCTCGTCTCCCCACACCACTTCCAGTATATACTCCCGGGTAAGGGTCTGGTTTTCGGAATTGCATAGTAAATACAGCAAATCAGCTTCCTTGCCTGACAATTCTGTAGTCTCATGCTTGAGAGAAAGTGTCATAGCTTTTTTATCGAACCTATATTGCCCAATCAGAATCATATTTAGGTCTTGTTTTGGGCTCACTTGTTTTTCTCTTCTGAAATAGATAAACAGGCCAAGCATGGTAATACAAAACAAAACCGATGTTGCAATGCCCAAATAACCGATCTGACTTTTACTCGATGAGGCCTTTTTGGCAGGGACAGCGCTATTATATAGTGATAAGGCTGATGGGTTTGAGTCCAGAATAGTGACGAACAACTTATAACAAGCTTTAGGCTGCACTCTTAATTTGCACGGAATCAGGTCTGTTGTAGTCCAATCACTTACCTCATAGCTATAGATCACCTTTTTAGTCTCACAGTTTTCTACTTCCACCAAATAGCTGGTGGCAATACCAGTCTCTGTCACCACTTCGTTGATGATGGCCATCATTGCTTCGGGGGTAAAGCTGAAGCCGGACTCAAATTCAATTTTATACCGGTCCGTGTCCTTCTCAATAGCCAAAACTCTGGAGGTACTGTCTCCGGAGTGGAGCAGGATCTGGTCACCGATCATCCGCATACCCACTTTGATGTGCCGTTCTTTAATATCTGTATGGCTATAGGCTGTGGATATAAACAAACTGTAAAGGATGATTATGATATTTCTCGAGGTCATTGCTACAAAGCTATTTGGTTTTACATCGTATCGAAACGTTTTACATTCATTTTACACTATTTTACCTTCTTTTAAACCTTGTGGAAGTGCTTCAGGATACATTTATCAAAAAAATCACGAAACAAATATTTAACCATGAAGACACTCACACTTATGTATTTCCCCGTGCTGATTTTGGCTTTGGTCATATTCTCATGCAGCGAGCAAAGCAAAAATCATCTGGCAGAACAAAATGATGCGGCCCCGAAAATTGTGCAGGCCAACTTACAGGATGATTACAGTATCGCCCGGCATCTGGGTTGGAAACCTGAGAAAACCAATAAAAACTTGCAGGTTGGTGAATATGTGAGAAAGATATTTCAAGATACAAAAGGGCACCTCTGGTTTGGTACCAATAGCCAGGGTGTAGCTCATTATGATGGCGACTCGCTTACCTATCTGTCTGCAGAAGAGGGGCTGAGCGGCATGCCGATAACCGGAATAATGGAAGACAAAGCAGGTAATATGTGGTTTACGACCCATCGGGGAGTATCGATGTATGATGGAGCGTCATTCCGCAACTTTACGGTAAAAGATGGGCTGGCCGACGATGAAACCTGGAGCATATTTCAGGACAGCAAAGGAATGATATGGGTAGGAACAGCCAGAGGATTATGCCGGTTTAATGGTGAAAAATTTGAAGTTTTTTCGCTGCCTTCATCAGGTATGAGTTGGGTTTGGAGCATTGCAGAAGATAGAATGGGCAACCTTTGGTTTGGAACGAATGGTGAGGGAGTATATAAGTATGATGGGGAGACAGTCACGAACATAAATAAACAAAACGGGCTCAGTGATAATAGTATAGTCAGTATTTTGGAAGATGCTAAAGGAAACATCTGGTTTAGCTCCATGCATGGCGGAGTAAGCCGGTACGATGGAGGGTCGTTCGCCAGGTTTTTTGAAAATGAGATTGGTAGCGATGAAGTATGGGCGCTATATGAAGATAAGGCAGGCAATATCTGGTTCTCTTCAGAAGGCTTTGGTGTCTATCGCTATGATGGAGCAAACCTTGCGAATTTTGGACAAAAGGATGGGCTTAATATTAAAGTTGTACAAGCAATTTTTGAAGACAAGGCGGGACAATTATGGGTTGGCGGAGCAGGAGGCCTCTACAGGTTGGAAAGAAAAACGTTTGTTAATATCACCAGGGATATCCTGAACAGAGACAAATGTTAAACCTCACAAAACTTATTTCTCCGGCGGAGTTCTGCTCCAAAAAACTCTGCATACTTCCGGGGGTATTCATTTCGTAGGTATAATTTGCCATTTAACCTGCCATATTGTGTTTGGTCTGTTAGTTTTTTCCAGTCTCACGGGTAAGCTATATACTTGTATCAATTAAAGCCAACTATAGACAACAGAAATCCTCCGAGAACCAGGTTCCGGAGGATTTTTTGTTTAAGGCATATTATGAATTAAAGCTCCATTCTCTCTGATGGGCTTTCGCTTACCAGGCACTTATCATAATTCATTTCGTAGGTATAATTAGCAGTTTAACCCGTCATATTTGTGCTTGGTCTGTTTGCTTTTTCCAATCCCACAGGTAAGCTATATACTTGTATCAATTAAAGCCAACTATAGACAACAGAAATCCCCCGAGAACCAGGTTCCGGGGGATTTTTTGTTTGGAGCTGCATATATAATCATTACATCTCCCCTGGTAGAATTATACGCGGCATGCTTTTCTGCTCCCAATCCTTGAGTTTAACCCTCAACTCCAGATAAAATTCCAAAGCCAATTCATAGAGAGCCGTGCCATCCTTTATGTTAAGCTTTTCACTATAAACTTCCAGTATTTGATAGTACCAGTTGAGCAGGTCGTCATCATCATGATCCTGAAAACCGGCGAGCAATAAGATGGCCCTGTCAAGATCCAGAGAAAAAGCAGTAGGGTCAAAACCCAACCGGCTTAACTCACGGATGAAACTTGCGGTTTTGAGCTCCCGTCTGATGAGAAATAGGGTTAGGTCTTTGTTGATGTGGTCACTTTTAATTTGATTTTGTTCCATTTTATGTATTTGGTGAGAATAATTCATGCAATTCAAGTTCAAGCGCTTCAGCTATGTTTATGAGTAAACCTATTGGGGAGTTTAGCTGACCGTTTTCCAGTTGAACAATTTTAAGCTCAGGAATTGAGCAAATCTTTGCCATTTGCTCAGTGGAGATTTTCTTTTTTAATCTAAGGTTTCTAACGTGCTGTCCGAATTGCCTTAAAAATAATTGAGGCTCCATGTTCTTTATTTTATTAGTGTTCGCTATAACGAACACTAATAAAATAAATATTTTTCATATTCGGAATAATGAACACGAAAGAACAGAAATATTTATCCAAACTGGGTGAAAAAATAAGAAAGCTAAGGGAGGAAAAGCACTATGAACAAAAGGCATTTGCCTTTGACCATGAGATCGGGAGAACCCAGCTTTATATGATTGAAAATGGAAAAACAAACCCAAGATTGCTGACCCTAATGAAGATAGCTAATGGTTTGGATATCTCCCTCAGTGAATTATTGAATTTATAGTGAATTGAAAAAGTTGCAAGGTGAACTAAGCATTTTTACCTATTTCCCAGCAGAGTCTCTCGCAGAGGACTCTGCGTCCATAAAACCACTAACCATACAATGAGCACCAGAACCGCCATACCAGAGCATGAAGGCATCTATTTCATCACTTTTACTTGTATAAAGTGGTTGAACCTGTTTGAATTATCCAATGGCTATGCTGCCGTGTATAAGTGGTTCGACTACCTGATTAGTAAGGGACATTATCTGCTAGGGTATGTAATAATGCCTAATCATGTTCATCTGCTCATAGCCTTCAGAAACAACGGTCAGTCTTTGAACAAAGTAGTGGGCAATGGAAAGCGCTTTATGGCCTATGACATTATCCAACGACTCAAGGAAGCCGGTAACGACCAGCTACTTGGTCAGCTATCATCGTATGTAAGTGTGGCCGAGAAGAAAAAAGGAAAGCTACACGAGGTTTTTGAGCCATCTTTTGACTGGAAAGAGTGTCTTAGCCATAACTTTATAGAGCAAAAGTTGAATTACATACATGAAAACCCATGCAAAGGTAAATGGCAGTTGGCGAGTAGGTTGGAAGCGTATGAGCATAGCTCGGCAAGCTACTATATTGCAGGAGAGCAGGGAGTGTATCCTGTAACCAGCTATATGGAATTGGAAGATGTTGATTTAACGCAGCGTTCTTTATGAGAAGCTCTTTGGGTGAGGTATGGTTCCGGGATGACGCAGAGTCCTCTGCGAGAGACTCTGCTGGGAAGGTAAGAAGTATGGTGTCCGGAGTAGGTGCCATGTATAACGCAAAATACTACGAGAGAACCTGCAGGGAAGGTTATAACCCCATTCCAGAGTTGCTTTCCATTGAGTATTTTCTACAGAAAACTAAGGTAATAACCATTAAATGATAAAAAATGAGCCTATTTAAAAAACTATTTGGTAAAGAAAACCAGGAGGAAAAAGTACAAGTTGATAACAGCGATTTCAAAACTCATCAAAAATCTGACGGGCAGTCGTTTGAAGAATTATTTGAGCAAAATGCCGGGTTGTCATTCGAAAAGCAGATGATTCTGGGGGATGTAATTGGGTCGAACTCGTGGCAATTTGATATGGGGTCTGGTACAATATCTTTTGGAGATGCCTTGAGGTTTCCCGTCCAGGTTATAGGCTCCCTGTCGTTTAACGACTCTTCTTGGATGTGGGGATGGGCCAATGCTAAAAGTGGTATCCCTGAAAACCTGTTGGTACAGTCTAACGAGTTGAAAAAACTGGGAGAGCAAAAGCAAATACCTGAATTGACCGACGGACACTTTTCGGTGGAAGAAGGGTTTGAACACAAAATGGGAATGGCGGCCTGCGGGCTCTTCAAGTCCAAAGCATACTACTGCGCTAACTATGGACAAGGAACCTTGGTAGTGACCATTGACAGCAAGGAGATTCCGGATATCGACAAAAACAGGTATGAAAAAATGCTAACAAGCTTTCCGCAATTAATCAGCAACATAGACGTAAACCACAAAGCTGCATTTATAAACTACCTTATTGATCGCGAGTTTCAGTTAAAGGAGGAAAATGATAAAATTGAAGGTTCAAAAGATGGCAAAACCATCACCGGGGAATTTGATGATATGGGAAGGCTGAAGAATTTAGGAGGGAAGATATAACTACTTAAATGCATTCAGGCAAGATGAAATTTCTTAAACCATGGCATGATACCGATGAAAATCTGGAGGTGCAGCTTAGAAAGGAGATTTCAGTGGGCCATATCCTATATGGAAAAGAAGTAAAAACTATAGCACGCAGGCAAGATAATGATGATGTCCTATTTAAGGTGGCTGACACTGACTTTCAATACGCGATGGTGCATTTAACATGGTCATCAAAAAGTAATCCTGACTCTACATACCCTTTGACGCGAACATTTAAAGATGCTGATGAGGTTTTTGAAAGATTAATTTTGGAGGATAACAATAACTGGGTGTAAATGAATCTTCAACGAAAAATAGAGAAGATAGAGCAAGACATTGATGTAGGGATTAAATTTAAATCTGCAAATCGTCTCAGGAATTTGATAAACCAATATCCAAATGAAATTTTTATTTGGGAGCGATTGGCTGAACTCTACTATGAGTCGGGGTTTTATGATGCTGCTGGAAAGTATTGGATTTTTACTCCACCAACTGAAGATCGGATAAAAAAATGCGTGGATATTTATTTGAAATCAGTGAATTACTCCTGAACACAAGTACTTCGGGATATAACATTTAGAGGAGATAAAAGTAAACTTCCTGAATATGCAAAAACTAAGTTACTAGAGCTGGAAGCCAACAGCAGGTCAAAGTCAAACCATGTACCTACATTCAAACCTTGGAAGAATGAGGGGAAAAACCCAGGTGGAAAACATAAACCTACGTTTAGAGATAGATTACTAATATTAGGAGTGGTAAGCGCTCTGTTGCTGATAGTTTTTTGCATTTTTGTCGGTTTTATAACTGTTGTTGGCTGGCTTTTCTGATTTTGTGAAGCAGTGGCTTATCACAATCTCCGTCATTCCTGAATTTTCATAGACAAACGGGATCTCATGCATACATTTAAAGAAAATATCAGGAATCTCCTTGCTCGGGCCTATAGCTGTACCTCTGCTTCCTGCTTCCCAGCGGATGTCTCTCGAAGAGGACTCCGCGTCATTTGGAGCACATGCGTCTGATTGAACTTTGCATTTGCTCTGAACCTGAGGCCCCGTGATTAAGTGTGTGGTTGAAGGTTTAGGTACTGCCCATATCCGGGAGACCCTGAATATTTCTATGAAGTTTGGTAATCATATTCCGGTGCAATACAGAAATTTCAGGGTGACGATTTAGGAGGTTTTTTCGCTCATTTTTATGCAGAAGTACAATGAAAATATCAGGAATTCCATTGCTCGGGCCTATAGCTATACTTCTGCTTCCTGCTTCCGCGCGGATGTCTCTCGAAGAGGACTCCGCGTCATTTGGAGCACATGCATCTGATTGACTTTGCATCTGCTCTGAACCTGAGGCCCGTGATTAAGTGTGTAGTTGAAGGTTTAGGTACTGCCCATATCCGGGAGACCCTGAATATTTCTATGAAGTTTGGTAATCATATTCCGGTGCAATACAGAAATTTCAGGGTGACGATTTAGGAGGTTTTTTCGTACATTTTTATGCAGAAGTACAATGAAAATATCAGGAATCCCCTTGCTCGTATTTATGCCTTATTTAATTACGGAAGGCTTTGCATCTTGAAACGACACACTCAAAATTTCCGTAAACAGATTATGTCAATCATGGATACAGTATAGCCAAAGCTAAAATAAATGAAGCTAACCGAATACCAGCCTACCAGCCAGCTCAGGCCATTTATCAAAGCTTACAGGATCATTGAGAGTGACGATGAGATCATCAACAGGGTAGTGCCCGGCACTTCATTTGCGCTGGCTTTTCGTTTTAAAGGCCAGATAGCTTATCTCGACAAGAACAATAAACAAACCTTGCCCTCAGCAACTTTCTCCGGCTTGAGGAAAACCGTCCGGCTCATCAATTATGCCCCAAAAACAGCGGCCTTGATTGTAATGTTTACCGAAACCGGGGCATCGGCATTTTTCAAGCTCCCCATCTTTAAACTCTTCGAAGAGAGTGTTTCTTTAGATAATTTTTTTCGACAATCAGAGATCTCATCAATTAGCGACCAATTGGCTGAAACTGAAAAGTTTGAGGATATGATCACGCTTATTGAAAAGTTCCTGTCCTCAAAGCTGCTCTATTATAAACCAGATAATCTGGTGATAGAAGCTGTGAACAGAATCCATGCTACCGGTGGGTCTATGCGAATAAACAAACTGACAAATGACCTTTGTATCAGTCAGGATGCCTTCGAGAAGAGGTTCAGGAAAGTGGTGGGAAGCAGTGCCAAGCAGTTTTCAGGCATTGTGCGGATGAATGAGATTATTAGTAAAACCCCTTCTTTAGAGTCTTTGTCAACTATTGCCCTGGATCATGGGTTTTACGATCAGCCTCATTTCAATAAAGAGTTCAAACTTTTTACCGGGCTAACCCCTACAGCGTTCTTCGGGGCAGCTTCTTACTGGTAAATCAATGATTTTTTACAATCATTAGCCTTCAATCTTCCCCAAGTTTGCTTTATCAAATTTTAGAACTATGAAGTATTTATTAACACCAGGCATCTGGCTGCTTGCCCTGGTATCGGCTGCATCTGTTGTGGCATGTGTACCGGATCAGGCTGACCAGCTTGATAACGAAGTAACTATGGAAGTAATTAACGAACAAACCGCAAACAAAGAAGCTATTCGAAACCTGTATGAGGTTATCCTTAACGAAAGGAAATTTGAACCTCTTGATGACCTGATTTCAGAAAGCTATGCCAACGATCAGGGAGGCAAAGGGGTGGAAGGATTTAAAACAGGCATCGATCAAGTGATCAAAGCCTTTCCGGATGCAAAATGGGAAATAGAGGAGCTTATCGCAGATGACAACAAAGTGATGATCAGGCAAAGGGTTAACGGCACCCATGAGGGTAACTTTCAACATATTGCACCAACAGGTAAAACCATCAGTAATCAGGGGTATGCGGTATATACTTTTGAAAGCGGTAAGATTATTTATCACCAAATCATGACTGACCGCCTGAGCTTTTTGCAGCAGTTGGAAATATTACCGGCAGATTTTTCCAGTCTTACGAATAGGTCCGGCGACCACGTGATTTTTGTAGACAGGTTTACTGTTCCGCGAAGTGCTTATGGCGAGTTTATGAAGAAGGTGGCCTACAACAGGAGCTACATTAAAACACTTCCCGGCTTTATTGAAGACAATATAATGGTAAATGAAGGCAATGCTGACCATGTTGAGCTCATGACAATTGCCGTTTGGCAGAGCCAGAAACATTTGGAAGCAGCCAAAAGATCTGTTCAGGACGAGTACCGGAGAATTAATTTTAACCCGGCAGAATTTACCAAAGAGCACGGTATTACAATGGACAGGCAGGTATATGCAGCCGTTCATTAAAACAGTTCATAAGTCTGCTCATTTCATTGTTGTAGCTTTTTCTCCCCGGTGGCTGTCCCCAGACAGCCACCTTTAAACACTTCATTACTTCCTGCCAGAGCTTTGTACTGAATGGTTAGGGTTTTATGCTTCTGTCCGTGCCACTGATCGGTTAAGCTTTACCAAACTTTCGGAAGTTTAGTAAAGCCGCTGTTTGGCTCTTCTCTACTACACTTTCAAAATTGCACAGCAACACAACTCCATCTTTTGGGTACCGGTGCTTTAAAAAAACACAAAACAACATATCGATAATTATCGATATGTTGCTACATTAGACCTATGAATATCGTAGAGGTAAGCAAGGTGCTGTCCAATAAGGCCAGGGTTGAGATACTGGATTGGCTGAAAAGCCCGGAGGAAAATTTTCCACCACAGGTCAATGTGCCCAATTTTGATGACGGGGTATGCGTGTGCCATATTCAGGATAAGCTGGGTTTGTCGCAGTCCACTACCTCCCATTATTTAACCATGATGGAAAAGGCAGGCTTGCTAACGGGTAAAAGAATAGGAAAGTGGACTTATTATAAAAGGAACGAAGCGAAAATTGAGGAGTTTATACAATCTCTTGCTGTCAAACTTTAAACCAACATAACATGGATCAGGAGTTAATTGAATTAGGGGCAAAGGCCCTGAAAAAAGCTGCCTTAAATGAGCAGGCCAAAGAATACTTGTTAAATAATGCCACATTGTTCCATGCCCTCAAAAAGGCGGCAGACCGGTACATAGGTGGAGAAACCATGGAGGAGACGATAGCAAAAGTGGTGCTTGAAAATGAAAAGGGGTATAAGTGCTCTATGGAGTTTATGGGTGAAAATACCATCACCGAAAAGGAAGCCAATGCAGCTACGGAGGAGTTTATAGAAATGGCCCGTCAGATTGAAAGCCAAAACCTTTATTCAACCATCTCGCTGGACCTTTCACATATCGGCCTCGCCGTATCCAAGGATCTGGCTCTGGCTAATATCACGCGTATTCTGGAGGCAGCAGCGCCTAACCACACAGAAGTTATTATAAGTGCAGAGGGAGTAAATCGTACTGATGCCGTGTTGGAAACGTATATGGCGGCAGCAAAAAATTGTAAACAGGTGTCTATAACCATGCAGGCTTACCTTCATCGGTCCAAAGATGATTTTCAGGAACTTATTAAGTTGCCCAACAGGATCAGGCTGGTGAAAGGGGCTTTTGATACACCGGCTCACCTTTCCCTGTCCCGTGGCAGAGAACTCGATGAAACCTATCTGAATTACCTGGATGCGCTATTGTCTCAAGGCCACTTTTGCTCTATAGCCACGCACGATCACAACATACAGCAGGAAGCTCTCCGGCTAATAAGTAAACACCAGCCATCAAAAGACATTTATGAGTTTGAGAGTTTGTATGGCATACAAATGGAGCAACTGGCCACCATAAAGGACAAAGGCCACCCGGCTAAGGTTTACTTCGTGTATGGCAAGGAGTGGTACCTCTACTTATGCAACCGCATAGCAGAGTACCCGCTCAACATTTTCAGGGCGATCAATGATATAGTAGGTTGACGATCCGGGGATGAAAGTCAATAAAAAGCCCTGCCATGTCATTCAGGTGTTTTCATGCTCCTACGAGTATGACAAGAAGTACAGAAGCTATGACTCCCGGAAGGGCTATGTGACCTGGAAGAGGGAGGTTAGCTCCGGTACTTCAGCGGATGGCGATGAGGTGGTTATCAGTCACGATTGCTTCGAGAAAGTTGAAGGGGTATTGGGAGACCTGGTCATTTTAATTGACAATAATTTTCACACTTTCGAAGACTATTTAAACCTTTTGAAGCTAAATGCCCTAAGATGTGACGATGAAGGCCAGCTCAAACAATACTATGAGAAGTACCTGGCCCGGCAGCGAAACCTGATTTTTGGTTCGATGAAGCCGTTTGGCCAGCATATCGAAATATTTAAGATCCGTTTTGATAAGGAAATAGAGCTTTTTCTGAATTGGGACTATTGGAATGTGGGGGAGCCCCGAAGGGAGAATTTCAAAATAGCAGAATTGAAAGAAGGTGCTCCTGTCAACATTTTGATCGATGGCAAAAGGGACTTCTCACTTTCAGGAAGGAGAAAGCGGATATACCTGGAAAACAACTACATCATCGAATATAAGGGATTGTTTAATACAGTATCGGTACTGAGTGAAAATAAGGTTTTTAGTAAAAAGGTGCCCGATGACTTAAAGGAAGTGAACCTATTGAAGCATTTGAGATGAATAAGGCCTAACTTGGCTGTACGATAATTTTAAATGCCGATACCATGGATATTAAGCTTTATCACCATATCAAAAGGTTCGTTGATATCGATACAAAGGAATATGAGCAGATCACAGGTTATTTTGATCCTGTTACTTTGGCCAAAAAAGATACCCTTATTTACGGCGGAGAGAAGTGTGATAAAATTTATTTTGTATTGGATGGCTGCCTTCATGCCTATTTTATTGACAATAACGGTGCGGAGAAGACCATCCAGTTTGCTATTAAGGACTGGTGGATCACCGATTTTCTGGCATATCATCATCAAAGCAAAACAGATTTTTTTATACAGGCCGTTGAAGCCTCTGAGGTACTTTGCATCTCATATGCACAGCAACAGAAACTGCTTTCCTGTCACCCTGTAATGGACAGCTACTTCAGGCAGGTTTATGAAATAGGCTATGGAGCGGCTATTAAGCGGTTACAATATATTTTTACTTACTCCAAAGAAGAGATATTCTATAGATTTAGAGATGAATTTCCCGAGTTTGTCAACCGTATGCCCCAGTATCTGGTAGCTACCTATCTTGGCTTAACACCGGAATACCTGAGCAAATTGAGAAGTAAAAAGGTTTCTTAAACTGGTTCAAGTTTTTTCTTTGAGGTGACGAATACCTTTGCCGGCAAGTAAAAAACAAACAAATAAGGTATGAAAAACATGAAGATATTAGCCCCCGTACTCATAGTAATTTTGTCAGCCTGTAATACGCAGAAAGCACAGAATAACCAGGATCAGGTAAGTGAAAAGGTTACAACAGAAAGCACTCATTTGAAAGCCATAAAAGAAGATTTGCCCACCATTGGTTTGCTAATGTATGATGGCGTACTTACTACCGAAGTCACTGCCGCGCTGGACGTATTTGCAAAACCCTCAGAAGGTGGCGAGCAGCTCTTCAACGTGATCACCATTGCAGAGACCGATGCCCCGCTAATTTCCGAAGAGGGCTTGAAAATGATCCCCGATTATACTTTTAAGAATTGCCCCGCTTTGAATGTTCTGATAGTACCCAGCGCCTATGATATGCACGCCCAGGTGAATAACAGCAAAATTGTCAGTTTCATTAAGGAGAAAAACAACGAAACACAATATACCGTAAGCAACTGCGCCGGAGCACATTTGATAGGAGCCTCAGGCATTGCAGATGGTAAGAAAATAGTCACCTGGGTTGGTGGAGGAAAAGAGCTTCAGAAGAATTATCCAAACCTTCTTGTACAGGACGACTCGTTGATAAGCTATGTGGAAGACGGGAAATTTCTTTCTTCCAACGGCAATCTTGCCACCTACATATCATCATTGGAGCTGCTTGAAAAACTGACCAGCGAAAAACACAGGGAATTTGTAGAGTCATATTTATATATCGACAGGCTTAGGGATTGGGAGTAGTAATACTGGAGTGAGCACTAAGATATTATGTTGAAATAGAAATTGGAATTCGAGAGGGTTCCAATTTTTATTTATAAGGTTCTAATAATTCAACATTCTTTTTTTTGCTGTTATTTAATTGTTTTATAATTGTGTCATTTTCTTTGGTAATAGTTTGTTATTTCACTACTTAAGCGCAATGTTCAATTCTTACATCTTGAAACTAGTATTAATTATTATTACTTTTTGCTGCCTACAGAGTTATGGGCAAGAGGTTGGTTTTTATGATTCTGAGTATCAGGGGAAGGATTCTGATTATCATACATTTAAATTCATTAAAGATTATTATTTAGCCAAGAAAATGGGTTTTTCCAGAGTGCAAAGCTCTGCAAATGCTGACCTGTGGCAACAGGACTCAATTCTTACTGATCCCTGGAATGTTGAGGAGCAGAAGTGGAATTCGGCTAACCGAAAATACACCGTTAAAAGGGATTCCAAGGGTAGAGGTATAGAGCAAACCTATTATTCCAGAGAAGATGAAAATGGAGAGTGGCAGGCTTCATCCAGAACCCTTGTTACATTTGACGATGTAAATAAATTACAGGTCAACCTTGGTCAATTATGGGAAAACGACCTCTCAAAGTGGGTTAACATACGTAAACAAGAATATATTCTTAATGAATTAGGGGATATTATATATACCATTTATTATGAGTGGGGTAGTGAAAAAGAGGAATGGGAAGCTGTATTAAAGACAACCTATGAATATGATGGGGATGGGAATGAGATTGAGATACAGGAAGCATCCTGGATTAAGGAGATTAACGATTGGAAACCTGAAGGTAAACGATCAATAATTTATACAGAGAATACGACAGAAGAGTATTGGTATTCATGGTATACAGATGACTGGCATGAATATTTCAAAGTAATTACGCAGTTAGATTTAAATGGGAAAAAAGTATTAACTACAGATTACTATTTGTCTGGTGTTGAATGGATAAATTCTGGCCAGTCGGTCTATAGTTATACTGGAGAATTCCTTACCGCCGAAGCGTACTATACATGGAATAGTTCAAGTAATGAATGGGAGGAGGATGTAAAATATGAATATGTGCACAATGGTTATGGAAATAGAACACTAATTACAAAATATGACTTTGATAAGGGTGTAGGTAATTGGATAAATAATTGGAAGATTGATTACATCTATAATGATCTTCAACAAATACCGGAATTTTTTAAAAGTGAGTGGAGACCTTCATTAAGTGATTGGGAATATGTGACAAGGAGTAGAGTGTTTTTTAGTGAGGTTATTGAAGAAGAAAGGATTATTGAACAACAGGAGCTCAACTATGGAGAGGAGGTCTTTGTTAAATACAGCGATATCTTTTCAACAACAAAAGATGAGAGGCTGACTTATGTTATTACTACCAATTTAAACGCATCTGTAGTAGTGGAGGTTGACGCTGATGAACTAAAATTGACTGCGCTTGAAAATATTGATTCTACGGACTCAGTAACTATAACGGCTTCTGTTGGGAAGTATAGTAGAATTCAGCGCTTCCCGGTAAAAGTCAATATGATTACGGGAGTTAATGATAACAAAATACAAGAGGTTGTGGCTTATCCCAATCCGGCATCGGATATTATTACTCTTAGAACGGGTTCTTTTTCAAAGGAGGTTACCTGGGCACTGCGATCTTACACAGGAGAGGTGATTGAAAAAGGCAGGTTTGATGGCAATGTGGATGCAAAACAGATTGAAGTATCAGGCCTTAATTCCGGGATCTACCTTCTTAATATTTCTGATGGGACGCATAGTGTGGACCGTAAGTTGATTATCCGTTAATCCATAATGTTGACGCTTACCAGGTCCATAGAGTCTTTGTAAGCTTCTTTAAAGAAGCATCCATTACTGCTGGTATACATCCCTATTTGCAATGTTTAAGCTATATTTAAGCCATGAACAAAAAAGGAATTAAAGACATATTGCAATTAGGCCATCCTCTATTGTATCAAAAAAGTGAGCCTGTTTTACAATCAGAATTAAATTCAGTCAAAGGTTGGGCAGAGGATTTGGCCAGCGCTATGGCAGAAATCCGGGACAAATACAATTTTGGGCGGGGCATTGCAGCTCCTCAATTGGGCATAATGAAGCGGCTGATATACATTGATTTAGGCCAGCCTAAGGTTATTATCAATCCGGAGCTATCATATCTTAGCGAAGAGATGTTTGAGCTATGGGACGATTGCATGAGTTTTCCAAACCTTTTGGTTAAAGTAAAACGCCACAAGCACCTAACCTTAAGGTACCTCGATGAAAACTGGGACATGCAGGAGTGGAAAGCCTCAGATAATGAAGCTGAACTCATCCAACATGAGTATGACCATCTCAATGGTGTTTTATGCACAATGAGGGTTATTGATGATAAATCTTTTAAGTGGAGACCTTAAGAGTGCAGGGAAAGCTACCTCAATGATGAGGCAGCTTTTATTCCTTTAAAACGATCCTAAAGCGCCAAAAGCACCAAATACTATAGCACCGAAAATAGCCAGTACATAAATACCAATCAAAACAACCATGAGTATGCCTATAAACTGGTAGTGAGATTTAAGGTTTTTAAAAGCCACTGTGAGTTGGTGGTTATTTCCACTTCTTACGGCATTCCTGATGTTCGATGAAAAGTTGAATAAGTAATACAACGGGAAAAAGTACAGCACCGCCATAACTACATATATTAAACCGAATGCAAAGCCTGGAATAGGCATGCCGGTATCCTGCCCCATAGAAGATAGCACGGTACCTGACAGTAAACCTGCTAAGACCATAAATCCGGTACCGATGAAGCCGAGTATGGCAATAAACTTACCCCATTTACCTGCCACATCTAAATAACCAGCCATTTCTGACGATATTGCCAGATCACTTTTGCCACTACCTGCCATATGATCCAATGGGCTTGAAAGATTTTCGTTTTCCATATTTTTAAATTTTAAAAGTAAATGCGCTACAATATATTCTTATTTTTCAACTCAGTCAGGAATAAAGATGTATTTATTGAATTTTGAATGGTATCATCAGCGGTTAAATAACCAGGAGTTTATGGAAGGGGCTAGATTTACCTTATCCGTATCAGGCACTTATTGTCACCCCAAAATCCCAACCATCAAGCCGTTTTATTTGTCACTTATCATATTTTAGGAGGATATGAGGTATAATAGTGATTAATTGATTCTGTACTTAAATCAGAAACACGCCCCACAATGAAAGCAACAATAGTCACCCGGTATGGCCCTCCTGAAGTGCTGGAGGTGAGAGAGGTGGAAAAACCAATCCCCAAAGACAATGAAGTACTCATAAAAGTATACGCCTCTACCGTGATCATGGGTGATTGCGAGATCAGGGGTATGTCATTGCCGTTGTGGACACGCATCCCTTTACGCCTCTTTATGGGCATTAGCAAGCCCAGAAAACTGGTGGCAGGAGCAGAATTTTCTGGTGTGGTAGAGGCCGTGGGTAGTAAGGTGACTTCCTTTAAAGTTGGCGATGCTATTTTCGGTACGGGAGGCATGCACATGGGAGCCAATGCGGAATACATGAGCCGTGACCCTAAGAACATGGCCGTTAAACCGGTAGAAATCAGTCACGAAGATGCCGCAACATTACCCGTGGCCGGAATCAATGCCCTCCAGTTCCTGCGAAAAGCAAATATTCGTCCCGGACAAAAGGTGCTGGTAATAGGTGGGGGAGGGAGTATAGGGACATATGGGGTGCAACTTGCCAAAAACTATGGTGCGGAGGTAACGGCCGTTGATAATGGAGCAAAGCTGGATATGTTGCTGTCACTCGGCGCCGATCACGTGATTGATTACACCCGAGAGAATTATTTTGAGAGTGGTGAGCAATACGATGTGGTATTTGACCTGATCTATGGCAGTCCATATTCAAAGTGCCTTGGTCTTGTGAAAAACGATGGATGTTACTTGCTTGCCAACCCTAGCCCTGGGAAAATGATCAGGGCAAAATGGGCAAGCAAGAAAGTTATTTATGATTTTGCTGAGGAAACTCCGCAAGATTTGCTTTATCTGGCTCAGCTGGTTAAAGAAGGGAAGATAAAACCCGTGATAGACAAAAAATACCCGCTTGAGCAGGTAGTTGAAGCGCATAGATATGTGGAAAGTGGCCAAAAACAAGGAAACTTAATCATCACCATAGCTAACTGAAAATGAAAGCCATCGTCTATCATCAATATGGCTCACCTGATATACTAAGGCTTGAAGAGGTAAAGAGGCCTTCTCCAAAGGATGAAGAAGTGTTGATAAAAGTGAAAGCTACCTCCATTAATTCGTGGGACTGGGACCTTGTTTTGGGCAAACCATATGCTTACAGGCTGCTTTTTGGTCTTTTTAAGCCAAGGTACAACATCATCGGCAGCGATGTGGCAGGCATAGTCGAAGCAGTAGGAAAGAACGTGACATATTTTAAACCGGGAGATGAAGTGTTTGGTGACATTTCCGGGACAGGCTTTGGTGCTTTTGCCGAGTACGTATGTACCCATGAAAGCAAGCTGGCGTTTAAACCTGCAACATTGCCTTTTGAAGAGGCGGCAGCCATCCCCCAGGCGGGTGTACTGGCGCTTCAGGGACTCCGCAGCAATGGCGGAGTAGAAGCGGGTCAGCAGCTTTTAATTAATGGGGCAGGAGGCGGTGTGGGTACCTTTGCCATACAAATGGCCAAACTAAAAGGAGCCAAAATAACGGTAGTAGACAAGGGCGAGAAACTGGACTTTTTGCGCTCGCTTGGGGCAGATCATGTTATTGATTTCCTTAAGGAGGACTATACCAAAAACGGTAAGCAATATGATATGGTGCTGGATGTAATTGCTAAACGTTCACTTTCAGATTATAAGCGATCCCTGAAGCGGGGCGGTACATTTGTAGTTGTTGGAGGTTCGGTCTCCATGCTTTTAAAGATCGGGTTAATAGCTCCCTGGGCGGTAAAGTCGCGCAAGATGGGGCTGCTTATGCATACGCCTAACAGGTCAGATCTTGAGATTTTGGCTGAGATGTTTGAAAAAGGAGAGCTCAAGCCCATTATTGATAAGGTGTATCCCTTAGATGAAGCTTCCGAAGCCATGAAGTACTTTGGAGAGGGGAAGTTTATTGGGAAGGTAGTACTCACTGTCTGAGCACTTCAGGAGTATAATCTCATCAGGATACTTTAAAAGCAGCCCTGATGAGATTATATATAAGTTATTCTTTAAGTTGAATAGCTTTAAGTGGGCTTTCCACCAAAGGAGGATCCATTTTAAATTGTGACTGATGGCTTGGGTCAACCTCTACATCGCTTATCAAAACAGCCTTGGGTGAGATATATGTTGCGCTCCCCGGGCTTCCCATAAAATTGTGTATTTCTCCTTCACCAACGGCACCCTCTATTTTTCGAAGTGTTTTTTTGTCGATATCCCTGATAAAAGCGCCCCTGTACAACTCTTCACGTCCATCTTTGTGGATTTTATAAACTTTGAGTTGCTCATTGTTAATTTTTGAAATCATTAATCCATATTTCAGGCCCTCCTTTTCTGCAATTTTCAGCATTTTCTTCTTCAGGGATTTAAGGTTCTTCTCCTTTTGGCTGATATTGATATGTACTACGCCGGGGCCTGAACCTGTACCATTAGGGGTTAGGTCCTTCTTATAATAGTTTCGACCTACCATTAAATTATTGACAATGCCATCCTCGACCAATACTATTTTTTCATGAGGCACAACCCCTTCATCATCGATAAGGTAAGAGCCGGGTAAGGGCTGATCATTATACATGGTCATCGAAGGTGTTAACGTGATGGACAGAGACTCCGAGAATATCTTTTTATTCAGCTTCGACTCCAATGAAAATTGTGGTACAAAATTGTATCCATCATCCTCACTTCCAGGAGGTTCCGGACGAAACTGATTGATTATGTGACCAAATAAATGGGGTACGGCGTCATCAATAAAAATGACAGGCCCCTCGTAGCTATCTTCGAATTGTTTCGCTGACTTTTGTGCACTCAAGTCCTTGTAAATGTCAGCTACTTCCTTACGAAAATCAGTCTCTTTAAATATTTTTGACGCATCTTCATTAATGTACCGATACTGATCAAAAACATAGCTACCGTCTTCATTTTGAAACGCAGCGGAAATAATTAGTGATGCGATATTTGTTTCCATATAAACATCAGAGCCTTCCGTATTCATAAAATAGGTAGCCCCTTTCGCTCCGTTGAATACAACATTGGAAACGCTCATATCTGGATAATCTAAAAATAGAGATGATATCTTTCTCATTTCATTTTCCAGTAGCTCTTTATCGATAGGTTCCACAGTAGAAGTAGAATGAATACGGACAGGTTCATGCTTGTAAAACTTCAGGAGCGGAGTCTTTTCGGATTTACCCTCTTCCTTTGTCCTGTTTTTTTTATGCTCTTCAAATACTTCACCTGCAGTTTTATAGACTTTATCGGTAACAGACCAAAGAGATCTTCTAATACCGTAATAGTCATTTTCAACCGGTATGTTCATATCTGCTAAAGTATAGTAAGGCTCTACGGTTGATTGTTGCAGGCTTTCATCATTAAAATCATAATCTCCTACCAGAACACGTGTGTTGAGAGATCTGTAATGCTCTTTGTTTGAATTAAGTATTCCTCCTAAAGAGGCTTGTATGGTTATTCTTTGAGTATCTTCAATAGTATAGCCAATATAAAATGGTTTTTCATATTCTGCGTGGGATAACTCATTGATGCTTCTTGTAAGCTCATCTTTCATAGCCTGCTTAATGGTATCTATCTGCTGGGCGGAAAGGTTGCAGAAACATATAGCAGAGATCAGAAGTGACAGACAGTACTTTTTCATTTTTCGTCAGATAATTGTTGAAGTTGAGGATTTTGAAGAATGGGCTTTTCTGATTTAATATTGTTGACGGGCTTCTTTTGAGTTTCGATTCTTCTCACCAGTATGCTTGGAGCCACGGCACTTACCGGTATACTGCCCGATTCGGCACCACATATGCCATTAAAAACGCCATTGGATTTGCCCGTGGCCATTACCTCGGCAAACATAGCCAGAGGTGTACCGATCAGGTCTACACCTTTAACCAGTTCGTCCGGCCTTCCATCGGCATAAATACGATATACCAGAGTAGGCATGATATTAAAAGCATTTGGGGTATGCCTGGAAGTTTGAGTAAACCCACCCGTAACATCCTCAAAGTAATAGCCATAAGCCTTGCCTTGTGCTTTACATTCCTTGATAAGCTGAGCACGTAATTCATCGTCTGTCAGTCCCGTTTGTGTTTCTACAATCAGGTTAGATTGTCGGGCTACAGGAGATGTGCCTATTTGAGACCGTCCGTGTCCATTGGAAATGTCAAAGTTTTCAATAGGCGTTCTGGACATCAGGAAGTTTTTCAGCACCCCATTTTCTACAACAGATACTTTACGGCCTTCCAAGCCCTGGTCGTCATACTTATAAAAGCCATTCAGGTCGGTTCCTTCATAGCCGGATAGCGTAGGGTCAGCATATATGTTGATGAGCTCAGGAAGAATCCGGTCGCCAATTTTTTCTTTAAAAGTTTGTCCGTCCTCTTCATTCTTCAAACGGTGTCCTTCAATTCTATGCCCGAAAATTTCATGAAAGAATACAGCGGAAGCTCTGGGGTGTAAAATCGCCGGACCTGTATATGGTTCTGCATATGGAGCGGTTTTCAACGCTTTGAGTGTAGTTATGAGGTCTTGCGTTTCTTTGACCATTTCATCCAGGGCAGGTATTTTCTCTTCAGACATAGCTGAAAAGGACTTGTAGAGATCGACCACCTCCTGGTCGTCATTCACCATTTGAGTAACCACATGTATCTGGATCAGTTTGGAGTTCTGAACAACCGAAGTCCCCTCACTGCTGATAAAGTATTTTCTTACTTTTGAATAATCAATATATACATTACCTGAGATAATATCCGGTTCACCAATGAAAGTCGAGGAAAGCCTTTTCGCAATATGTTCCCATTTTGTTTCCTCCACTTTTTCGGTGTCCTCAGGTTCATAAAAAGTAACAGGTTGTTCTCTTGAAAAATCGTTTATACTATCTTTTCTTTCCTGGCTTTGTACATGTTTATACCGGTTTTTTGCCATGTTGTAGGCTATACCCGTGAGACGCCAAAGCACTTGTTTAATGGCATTTGGCTCGTTATTCAGAGGGATGGGTTGGGCATGTGTCCCTCCATACCCAAAATAGCTGTTCGATTCATGAGTATTGTCAAGGGTATAATCACCAACTCTTAAAGTAGGCTGGCAATTTCGCGATCGGTAGACAGTTGAGCTCATTAAGCTGCCAAAACTTGCACTTATGGAAAGTGTACTTTCATCATCAGCACGGTAATCCATGTAATAAACAGGGTATTCGGCTTTGGAGAGGACTTCAAATTCCCTTTCCAACTCCTCTGATAAGGTAGTTAAAAGAGTGTCGCTCTGCGCTTGAGCGAGATTTAGCAGCAGCACTGCCATAAGGGTTAGCAGACCTTTCAAATTTAGTTTTTGCATACAAATTTCATAATCACCAAAAATGCGAAATTAACCAATAATAATATTATAATAAAATTAATTTGTATTTAATCGATTTTTAAACGCTATAGAAAAAATCTTAGTATGTGACTTTCAGGATGCATCGGAATTATGACTTTAAATCTTAACTCTATGGTCGATATCAAGAACATCACCCTGGCATTTAACTGTCCGGAAAGCAGGGAATCCTTAAATTCATGTGGCAGAGACTATTTTTGCGAGAAATGCCGACATAAGGTACTTGACTTTACCACTTCTTCAGAAGAGGAACTGTTAAAATCCCTCAAAGCATCGAACACTCCCGTATGTGGTATATTCAGGCGCTCACAGTTAAGCAAACCGCTTCTGAAATACTTAGCGGTAAGCGTTACGGCCATAGCAGCTTCTGTTGTACAGGTTAGTGCTCAGGAAATATCAGAAATTGAAGAAATACCGGTAGAAGAAACTGGTTATGAGCCTGTGGTTTTTGGAATGGTGGTGGAAACCATGCCCCTTCCTGAGGGAGGGCATGAGAAATTTTATGAAGCAATTGCCAGCGAAATCCGTTATCCCAAGCGATTACATATGGAGGATAAAGTTTATGTTCAGTTTATGATAGATACCCTTGGTAATATGACTAATGGGGAGTTGGTTAAAGGGCTTCATGAAGTTGCAGATGCCGAGGCACTCAGAGTGTTGAAAGCCATCAATTATAAATTTATTCCTGCGACACAAAGTGGGGTTAAGGTTCAGTCAAGGATGATCGTACCGATCTCGTTTGGAAGAATAAAAGAATAAAGTATGTAATCCAAGCCAAACATCCTGTTTCTCGCTCTTGTAAATATGAAAGTAGTTTTATAATTTTACAAAACTACTTTCATAAACAGTATGGCAGACATCATTGAAAAGTTAGGGTTCCTTTCGGGAGGTTCGCGATTCAGAAGGGTTTATGAGAAGCTGCAGATTAGTGGCGATACCATTTATAAAAATTCCGACCTGGGCTTTAAATCCAGTTGGTTTCCGGTTTATTACGTGCTTTCCAGGGCTGGGGAGCCTCAAACCATTATGGAGATTACCGACCAGATTGCTTTTTCGCATATAACGGTGAAAAACATTGTGAAGGAGCTTGAAAAGGAAGGTCTGGCTCAAATAAAAACCAATCCTGACGACAAGCGCTCCAAGCTGGTTTCACTGACCAAAGCAGGCCGGAAGCTTCTTGATAAGCTTAATCCGGTTTGGGAGCAGATATCCACGGCGCTCCGGGATGTGCTTACCACAGGTCATCCGGAGATAATTGCCATTCTGGAAAGGATAGATGCAGAATTAGAGAAAAAGCCCCTTCACGAACGTGTGATCATTAAAAAACAGAGCAGATATGGAAAGTGAAATTGTAAGTGTCGGGCCTACCGTGAGAGGGGCATACCCAAATGAATATGCCGAAATTGGTCAGTTAATGGTGGAGGTTTATTCCGGCCTTGAAGGTTTCCCAAAACCCTCGGAGCGTCCACGGTATTACAACCTGCTGGCCAATGTGGGCGATCTGACAGCCAAGCCTGAGACCGAACTTATCGTGGCTGTTTCTTCAAAAGGGATTATACTAGGTGCAGTAGTTTACTTTGGAGATATGCAATATTATGGTTCCGGGGGTACAGCTACCAAAGAGAAAGATGCGGCAGGCTTTAGGTTGTTGGCCGTTAGTCCTTTAGCCAGAAGGCAGGGGATAGGCAAACTACTGGTGCAGGCATGTATTGATAAGGCCAGGGAGACAAACCGGCAACAAGTGGTTATCCATACGACAAAGGCTATGCAAACTGCCTGGCAGATGTACGAAAAATCAGGCTTCAAAAGATCTGAAGATTTGGATTTTAACCAGGAAGGCCTGGAGGTTTTTGGTTTTCGGCTGGCATTGTAGGGGAGGCTGAATATTTGGCCTGTTATTCCGGACTTTCATAGAGTAACTGAGAAAACATCTGGAGTCCCGAACTTAAGAGCACTTGCTGAACCAGACCTGTATAATGTAGTGCACGCTAAAATTGCCGAGGAGTCCTCTTCGAGAGACATCCGCCAGAAAATAATAACAGATATATACCACAAAAGCACCGCAGAGTCGTCCCTACTAGGTCATTCCAAACGCAGCGTAGCGAAGATTTGGGGTCCCCTGATTAAATGTGCTGCAAGAGGTTTAGCCACTACCCCAGGTCAAGGAGATTCCTGATATTTTCATTGCACTCCCATAAATCACACGCATATACGAAAATTCAGGAATGACGAGTTTGGGGACGGTTTGTTCTATTCGTTTTCGAGTGTCATAAATAAAGAAACTGAAGTAACAGCAAAGAAAAAACTCCACCTCGGTGTCGGCGAGGGCATTCCGGCCATTCAAATCCACTGTTCAGTGCAGGGGGAGGTCATATGCTGCGAAGTGACAATATTCTTTTGTCGCAATCAGCCTGTTAAATGTCCGCAAAGGGACTTCGTGTGGAAAAGAAAAATTGGTCTATTTTGTTTAAAAATCAAATGGTGGAAATGAACCTGACAGTACATTCTGTATTGTGGGCGCCACTAAGGCTGAAAATAGAGATTATGACTAAAATTACAATAGCACCAGATTGTGGAAATTCTCCTAAAAAAACTTTCATTCGCGATTTCAACATTGCGTTTGCCAAGGGAAATGCTGCTTTCATTCTGGATCACGTGGATGAAAATATCAAATGGTGCGTCTACGGAGACTTTGAAGTAAACGGCGAGGCAGCCTTTAAGAAAGAAATAGACAAGATGTTGGAATATCCGCGACCTGAGGAGTTGATAATTGACTCAATCGTTACTCACGGGAAAGAAGGGACCGCCAATGGTTTTATGGTAATGGAAGATGTCACATATGCATTTTGCGATATATATAAATTTCGAAGTGCAGGCTCAAGGATATTGATTGAATTGAAATCTTTCGTAGTTAAGGTGTAAGCCTGTTATAATGATCAATTATCTTACTTCTTACCGGATAATGATTTATTCGCTTTTTTAATCATTTCCAGTGTGGCAGAATCCGAAGCAAATACAGAATTTAAACCCTGAGGTTCCTGAGGCGGGTCTGCCAGGAAATCATCTCCATGCTTCCATTTTCCGTTATGGTCCTCGTGAGCTTTGCCATATCCTGCAAAACCCCAGAAGTTTAACCCGCTAAGCTCGCCCTGTTCATTTTCGCTTTCCTGCACGCGTTTTATAATGGCACTATAGAAGGTATTTCTGTTTTCTATAGAAGCTTCGGGAGAAAGGCTTTCTTTCGCTCTTGGAAACCCAAACTCTGACATTACTATGGGCTTGTTTAGCTTTTGAGCAATGGCAATATGTTCGTTCAGATAAGCATTTGCTCTATCTATTGAGATCTTTGTTGTTTCTTCTTCATTATTGATGTCGTACCAGCCCCAGTTTTTCGGCCACATATGCATGGTCAGGTAATCTATATCCGGGTTGGTGTGCAACCGCTCATACATATCGATATCATCAAGATAACTCGCCTTGCCCTCAGCACCGGTAGAGATAAGGTGTACAGAATCGTGTGACTCTATTAGCGCAACGGTGGCTTTAAGCCATTTGGCAAAGGCCTCTTCATGATCAGGGCTGAATACCCTGGGTTCATTGGCCACCTGCCATGACATAATGGTGTTGTCCTGGGTATAAGGGATGTTAGTATAGGAGTTGGTACGTCCCATGATAAAGGTTACATGCTTGTAAAAGGCCTCCATACATGGCTCACAGGTATGGAATTGTTTGGTGTAATTCATGTATTGCGGCCAGGTATACTCCTCCAGAAAAGGGTTAGGCACTTCACCATACCCATTCCATTCCAGGTATTGAGACATCCCGCCGGACCAGATCCAGTTATTATTCATATACAGGATGGCATACATATTTCGCTTGCGCATTTGCATCAGCAAAAAGTCCAGGCCATCCAGCAAATCTGCATTATATACCCCTTGTTTATATTGCAAAGCCGGATGGACCCTGGAGTCTTTTCCATCTCCTTCTGCCCCAACCAAAATACGCAGGTTGTCGATACCTGATTCCTTCATCAGGTCAAGCTCTTTAATCAGCCGGTCGCGATCACCAATATTATCGGCGGCGATCAATGGGCCGTACCAGTAATTGGCCCCTACGAAATAATAGGGAATACTTCCCTTGTAAAAAATACCGTCTTTTACAGTAATGAGATCAATTTGTGTTTTTCTGGCCACACGTGAGTCATGGGCAACTTTACAGGCAAACAGCAGTTGAGTGCCAATGAGTATGAGGATAAGCTTAAGAGTCTTCATTATACTGTAGGGTTAGGGTAAAGAATACATATCGGGTAAATCATCAGCCAGCCAGGAGGCAGGCTTGTTGGCAAAATCTATGAAATCATCTGTGCTATTGAGTCCTGGTACAGGAGTGTAATAGTAGTCCGATCCGTTGTACCAAAACATCATGAAGCCGATTTTTACATTATTTTTAGTCAGGGCATTGTATAAATAGTTTGAGTAAAATCCTGAAATATCTTCAACCTGCCCGTCCTTAACCTGATACCCGGATTCTGAAAGGGCGGCTATTTTTACGCGCTCATTGGCCAGTGCGGAAATGATCTGAAGCTTATTGTTGGCAGCCTCCATGCCCGCTTCGTTCAGGTTGAAGAAATCACTATAATTATCCATAGCCAGTATATCTACATAGTTGTCGCCGGGGTACCGGGCCAGGTAGTCACTGGCTGAGGTTATGCTGTTGTCCGGAGAGAAAGCAAAGAGCATGTTGTTAACCCCTTTTGAGTCCCGCAGATACTCAACGGTAAACCGCCACAGAGCGATAAACTCTTCAGGAGTGCAGAAAGATTGTCCCCACCAGAACCAGTCGCGGTCAAACTCATGAAAAGGCCTGAAAATAAAAGGGATCAGCTTGCCGTCATCTCCGATCAGGGAATTGGCAACATTGGCTATTTTATCCAGCTTCTGCTTGTAGTATTCATGGTTTTCACCTCCGGGTAAAATACTCTTAAAGGCATTCTCCTTCTGAAAAGTGGTCATGTCTGACGTGTAGAAAGACTTCCCTTCATAAGGCTCTCTAAAGTGCCATGAGAAGGCATTGACCATGCCTTTGTTGTAAGCTTCTTTTGCATCGGCAATGATGATTTGTTCCTGCTGATAGAACCAGTTTCCGGAAGTTTCATCATTTTGATCATCAGTAATAAACAGGAAATCAGAACCCAGCAACCCGGGATCCTGGCCGGTGGTTTTCTTGATGTCAGAATCTCCACCATTGTCATTGTAAAAGGAATTAAAGGCATCTTGCTGCCCTACAATGAAGTGCGATAAAGAGATTGTCTTCAGGTTATAAAAGAGGGCCACAGTTTCGTCTGTTGCATTGGGATTTACCATGTACGATCTTGCGTCTTCCGGTTTAAGGATAATCAATGATCCTGACGGGTCTGAAATAGTAATAGTAGCTGAGTTTTCATCACCGATTTTTATCGAGGTATTGGCTACGCTTTCAATGGTTACCACTACAGTTTCTGTGCCCTCATCCAGGTCATCAGTAAGCACTTTGATGGGAATACTTACGCTAAGCTGATTGGCAGGTATGGTAACTGTGTTCTCAATTAATTGGTAATCAGTGCCATTGGTAGCCGTGCCGCCAATGGTAAGGTTGACCTGAGTAGGTATGCCCGGGGAAGTGCTAAGCCTGACATTAATCTCTCCATCAGTACCTGTTTCGGAGGCTTCAGCTATAGTTGCTGTAATGCTAACTGTGGAGAGGGTTACAGGCTCTTCCTGGTCTTCGGTACAGCTCATGATGAACAAGGCAAGTACTATGGCAAAACCAAAACCTTTTAAGAATTTCATTTTGTCGCTGTTAAAATGATACATGCCCGGGTAGTATGGTAAGGGGCCTTCCACATACTTACTTTATGCTCTTCTGTATATGGATTTCCGTGGCGGTCAACCCTAAAGTGCCATTCCCCGTTTTGCCTGTCGATCAGGTGTTTTTTTGTGAATTCCCATATTTCGAAACACTTTTCCAGGTACTCATTATTATCTGTAAGCTTGTAGGCATATTCCAGCCCAACCATGGCCTCCACCTGTGGCCACCAATGCCGGTCATCATCCAGGGCACCGGTATCCATATTCTTCTCATTCATTACGGCGCCTTCAGCATCGATGCCCTCACTCAAAAATGTGTCTGCCACTTTTATGAGGGACGCTTCGCAGGCGCTTTGCAGGTCGTCGTCGCAAATGCACCTGGCAGCTTCCAGTACCAGCCAGGCAGATTCTATATCATGGCCGTATGACACCGTATTACTGAGCAGATTCCAGTCTTTGTCAAAGAAGAGCTCGTAATGGTTTTTCTTATTGAGAAATTTATTCTGAAAAATATCTACCAAATGGCGCAATGACTCCTTCAGCTTTTCGCTTTTATGAATTTTAAGCAGGGTGGTGTAAGCCTCCAGCACATGAAGGTGAGTGTTCATGGTTTTGTCGGCATTCATATCCTTCGGGCTTAGCCGTACATCTTCCAGTGTACTCCAGTCTTCATCAAAGGCCTCCATATAACCTCCCTTTTCTTTATCCCGAGAGTACTTTTCCAGACATTCAAAAATTTCAATGGCCAGAAGTTTAGCTTCCTCATTGCCGGAATAGATGTAATATTCTGAGAAAGCATAAATGCAGAAGGCCTGAGCATAGACCTGCTTTCGTTTATTGATAGGCTTGCCCTTGCTATCCAATTCCCAAAACACCCCTTTATGCCTGGTATCGTAGAAATGATCTTTGATATAGTCAAATGCCCTGTGACATAACGATGCATACTTCTCTGTTTTTAAATGATTGGAGGCCGCAGAGAAAGCCCATAATATCCTGCTGTTCAGAATAATGCCTTTGGAGGCTTTTAGAATGACCTTGTTATGGTGGTCGATTGCTCCGTAAAAGCCTCCATGAGCTTCATCTATGGTGTTTGATGCCCAGTAGTTTAGTATGCGGTCTAACTCATTGCTAAGCTCTGACCTTAATCGTGTGTATGATACACCCATCAATATAGACCCTGATTTTTATCTATGAGCTCCAAAATAGTTTCCACTGATTTGGCAGATGAATACCGATCCTTAGGAGTGTTCATTACATATTCAAGCAACTTGTCTACCGACGAAACAGCTACATGCATACGCGTATCGGAAGAGGCGTAGTAAATAAATACAGTACCGTCCTCATCTTCTACCCAGCCATTGCAAAACAATACGTTAGACACATCTCCAACCCTTTCTCCATTGATAGGAGCCATGAAATGTCCTCCCGGTTGATAAGTTACCTTGGATAGGTCATTTAGGTCGGTCATAAACATATACAAAGTATAGCGCAGGCCTGCCGCGGTATTTCGCACGCCGTGAGCCAGGTGCAGCCATCCTTTGCTTGTTTTTATCGGTGCAGGGCCTAATCCGTTTTTAAGCTCATATACCGTATGGTACACTTTGTTGTTGATCACCCTTTCATCTTCCAGAATAGGATTGCAGATATCGGTAATATACCCTAAGCCTATTCCTCCTCCGCTACCGACTTCTATAAATCCATCCTGAGGGCGAGTGTAGATGGCATACTTACCATTGATAAATTCAGGGTGAAGCACTACGTTGCGCTGCTGCGACGATTTTGAGATCAGGTCGGGCAATCTTTCCCAGTTGATCAGGTCTTTTGTCCTTACTATGCCTGCATTTGCAGTCGCAGAACTGGTGTCACCGGCAGGCGCATTAAGGTCTTTTCTTTCCGTGCAGAATACACCATAGATCCAACCGTCCTCATGGGCTGTAAGCCGCATATCATATACATTTGTATCAGGGTTCTCCGGTATTTCCGGTATTACGCAGGGCTTGTCCCAAAAGGTGAAATTATCAACACCGTTAGGACTTTCCGCCATGGCAAAAAATGACTTTCGGTCATTGCCCTCGACCCGAAGGCATAGCACATATTTACCCTTCCACTTAATAGCTCCGGCATTGAATGTGCCATTGATACCTATGCGCTCAAGAGCGTGAGGGTTAGTTTCAGGGTTCAAATCGTACCTCCAGTGCAGCGGCGTATGGTTTGCAGTTACTATAGGGTGCTCATACCGGCTAAAGATACCATTGGATTCTTTTACAGGCCTGTTTTCACGGGCAATTAAACAAGCATGTTGTTCTTTGATTTCCCTGAATTTATTTATCGTCTCAGTCTTTTTCATAAGTTCTTTAGTCAAGGTCATTTTTTAAATTATTCCACCAGAATTTTTTCAATAAGATTATACTGACGGCCAGTATAGCAACGAGTGTGTAGATGGGGTAAAGCTGTCTGAACACAATGTACATGGGCAGCAGCACCAGAGTGGTTTGAGCAATAATGCCTACTGCTACATTAAACATGTCCAAACCAAAGTCAGTATTGCTTTTAAAGCCTCCTTTTTCCTTCGTAAGTGTACTATAAACAGGTTTCCAGAAACCCCAGGGCCTTACGTTGGTGTAAAATGATTTTAAAACAGCTTCCTCTGTTGGTGGAGCAGTGTAAGTGCCTGCAAAACAACCAATTATAGACGTTGTCAACAGAATAGGGAAGTAGTAAAGATCGAGTGTGGCCGTGAACACCAGTGGCAAGATGAGTGCAGGAACCATACCTGCCACCATGCCCCAGAAAAAGCCTTCTCCATTAAACCTCCACCAGTGCCATTTCAATACGTTGGCCACCACGTAGCTACCAAAAAGTGCTGAGACCAGCCACTGCAGCACGGAGTTGACATCCTGTACAAAAAAGCCAAGAATAATGCTGACGCCAACTACGATGACTCCTGAGCCATAATTCATCCATTTTATCTGGCTGGGTGTGGCTTTCTCTTTGTTGTGCTTCAGATAAATATCATTAATAAGATAAGCCTGGGCAGCATTAAGTGTGCCTGCAAAAGTTGACATAAAGGCTGCTAATAGCCCGGCCAGCAAAAGGCCAAGTAAACCTACCGGCGCAAATTGTTTGATGGCGGCAGGTAAGATCAATTCGAAATCTATTGTGCCAGAGGCTGTAAGTAAGTCTAACTTGTCGTAAAATATAAGAGCAAGGGCAGCAAAGCCGGCAATCATCAGATAGCGGATCGGCATTAAAACTACCGAAACAAATCCACTCATTTTAGAAGCTTCCTGCGGTGACCGGGTGGAAAGTATTTTTTGCATGTCGTAGTTGGGAGCCGGACCCGCCAGGCTGACCAAAACACCTTTAAACACCATCATCATGAAAAAGATGGTGAATAAACCATAGCCATCGGATGCAATCTTTTCATTTACCGCCGGAATAATGGTGCTCCAGTCCAGATCAAGCTCCCACCCAAAGAATGGATTCATCCATCCGTCCGGAACATTAACGACATGAGTGCCAACAGCTACAAATCCTAAATATCCGATGACTAATGCGGCAATGGTCATGATGGAGAACTGGACCACGTCGGCCCATACAATGCCGGACATACCCCCAAGGAGCGAATAGAATACTGCAAATAGTGTAAAAACAACACCATAAAAATGAGCCACATACGCTGCCGGGACATCAAACGGCAGGTAATCAGATACTACTTCCCACGGTATGAATATTTCAACAAATTTGCCAAGACCTATAAATCCATAGGCCAAAAAGCCCAGGCAGCTCAACAGGGCAAATAGTACAATAATGGTTTGTGAGAGTTTTCCGCCTCTTCCTGTTCCGAAACGTGTATGGATCCACTCTGCCCCGGTGGTTACATTTGATCTCCTTAACCATTTGGACAGGTACACCATTAAGAATATCTGGTTAAACACGGGCCATAGCCAGGGTATCCAGGCACTTTTTATCCCATACACAAATAGTAGCGTTACCAGCCAGATGGTGCCGGAAATATCAAACATGCCGGATGCATTGGAAAGCCCCAATAGGTACCAGGGAATAGACTTGCCGCCCATTAAATAGTCGCCGGTGTTTTTTTGAGCCCGTTTTCTGGCTGCAAGACCTATTATAATCGTAATGAGCAGGTAGGCTCCTATAATACCTATATCCAACGAATGAAGCATAAATCAGTAGTTGAGGTTGGAGATGTCTTTTAAAAACAAGGTTTTGGGCATGGCTTCGAAACGCTTAAAATCCGCTTCATTTACATGTCCCTTGTAAGGCAGGTAATGGTGAGACTCTTTACTGTTCCGCCAAAACAATATCCACGCAATGCCCGAATTTTCAATTACCGGATATAGCACACTTGTAAACCAATCCGGTGTTTGTACTTTTTCCAGCCCTGTTTCTGTAAAAGCATATAGTTTGTTTTTCTCGTCGGCGATACCTTTTACCAATGCCAGGTCTTTGGCAACAGCCGTTTTATAGTCTTCCGTATTGTTGAAGTCATAAATATCCACCCCAAGGATATCCACATAGCCATCTCCTGGATAATATTTCAGATAGTCATCGCCCGGTCCAAGTTTATTGGGAGAGTATGCGTACAGGATGTTATGTAGTTTGTGTTTGTCCCTGAGCAGAACAACAGTCCTTTGCCATAACTTTATATAATCAGAAGCCGTGCAGTTGCCCTCACCCCACCAAAACCACGAGCCGTTCATTTCGTGGTATGGTCTGAATATCACCGGTACGGGCTTGCCTTTGTAGCGCAAGGTTTTCATAAATCCCGCCAAACGCTCTACCCACAGCTCAAACTTCTCAGTGGTTTTTCCTCCTTCAAGTATCTCTGCCACCGCCGGTGTTTTGTCCCACGAGTCACCTCCGGAAACCGGGTTGTCAGCATGCCAGCTTATGGTGACGATGCCTCCTTTTTTATAAGTATCAATAATCAGCTCCCGCATCACGTCAAAGGGTACACTATCCAGGTTATCTTCAGCATTATGTTCGATATCCCCCAGATCAAACCCGCTTACTGCTGTAAAATCACCTAAGATATCGTTGGCATCACTTCTTATAAGTTCAGGGTTGTCCCAGTGCTTCCATCCTATACCATAGCTGGTAGCATCTTGTTGCCCAACAGCAAACCCTTCCTTTGCTATATAAAAGAGTGCTTTGTGTAATTTTTTTACATTTCTGACAGGCTTTTTATCCACCAGGTCAGGTTTTGGGTACTGGGGTGTGTAGAGAGGTTTGCATGAACCTGATACAATCACCATTAAAAATAACCATCCGATCCATGGCTTTAAATAATAGTTATCTGACTTAAGCTTTGGCATTTGAATAGTATTTAAAAAGACGATTGTCAAAGCTAAGCATCATGGCGGCAGGTGATTAATATGATTTTGTCAAAGTGTTAACAAATAACTACAAGTTTAAAAATATGGTAACGTTTGCCGTCTTTTAAAGAGGTTAAGCCGCGCTGGTACGCACCTGATCACCCTTTTGCATAAAATATGTCCGGGCAGTCAAAATAGATTCCATAATCTCTGTTTTCTGGCTATTTAAGGGGTGTGTGTTTTTCTAAATATGCGGTGCTTTGATTAAATATATTATCGGCAATTGACAAAATAGCATTAAGTAAAGGTTAATCTTTCCACTACCTTTGATAACACCTAAATAATCATTTAGCGGGCAAATAACTAAATAACCTTACCTTATAAACCGAAGAATATGTTGAATCTTTATTTGAGAAAACTAAGCAAGGGGCGCATCATGCTGTTGGCGTTGCTTTGCTTTTATGGTCAGACAGCCCTGGCGCAAAACCAGGTCTCAGGTACCGTGCTTGACAGTAATAAGGAACCTCTCCCGGGTGTTACCATCCTTGAAAAAGGTACGACTAATGGCACTGCTTCTGATGCAAACGGCGATTTCCAATTAACCGTTTCCGACAATGCCACCTTGATTTTCAGCTTTATTGGCTTTAGCCCCAAAGAAGTGCCGGTAAATGGGCAAACAGCGATTAGTATTGAACTGGAAGAAGATATTAGCATGCTGGGTGAAGTTGTTGTGATCGGATATGGAGAAATTGATAAGTCCAGGGTGACTACATCAATAGCATCACTAGATCAGGAGAAAATACAGAACCTTCCTCTTGCAGGGGTAGACCAGGCCATTCAGGGGCGATTAGCCGGTGTATCCGTTAGCTCTAATGGGGGGCAACCAGGAGGAGGTGTATCTGTACGTATCAGAGGGTTAACTTCAGTGAATGGTAATGAACCTCTTTATGTTATTGATGGGGTCCCGGTAGCAGCCGAAAGCACTTCGCTTAATCAGAACTTTCTGGGCGGGGGTGACGGGCAAACCACCCAAAGTGTACTAGCCACACTTAATCCTTCCGACATTGAATCCATCGATGTGTTGAAAGATGCATCTGCGCAGGCCATTTATGGCTCCCGGGCAGCAAACGGTGTAGTTTTAATCACTACCAAAAAAGGAAGGATAGGAGAGGGAAAGCTTACCTTCAACACTTATTATGGTGTTCAGGCCATTCCTAAAAAACTTGATGTCCTGAATTTACAGGAATATGCAAGGTATCAAAATACAGTTACGGCCGAGATCAACGAAGTTACGGGGGGAAGCATGCCCATTAACCCTGAATTTGCAGACCCTTCAATTTTAGGGCATGGTACTGACTGGCAGGATGAAATATACCAGAGAGGTAATGTGCAGAGCAATGTGCTCGCCCTGTCCGGAGGCCAAAATAAAACCAATTACTACTTTTCATTAGGACAGTTTAACCAGACCGGAATACTGGCTGGAACTGATTTCGAAAGGTATTCTATGAGGGCAAGTGCCGATAGTGATTTAAAAGACTGGCTTACTGCTGGTTTTAGCGTAAATGCAAGCCGCAGCAATCAACGCATAGGGCTTACGGATGCGTTTGATGCCGTAACGAGTGTTGTTTTGTACAATAGCCCCGCTGCACCGGTCAGAGACGTAAACGGTGATTATGTAGGACAGATCCGGGTCGGAAATTCCCTGGTGGGGAATCAATCAAACCCGGTTGCAGTGGCTAATTTGAGGGATGTCAGGTCGATTAACACACGGATAATAGGTTCAGTCTATGGAGAGGTTAAATTTCTGGAGGGGCTTTCTTTAAGAAATGAACTGAATTATGATTATACCCTGGCAGATGGTAAGGCTTACCAGCCATTTGTAGAGAATGAAGCGCTGAACGTTAGCATAATTAGCCCGAGCAAACTTAGAGAGCAAAGAAATCAAAGCCTTTATTATGTGCTTAAAAATTATTTAACCTATGCCAGGTCTTTTGACGATGCCCACCATATATATGTAACGCTGGGGCATGAGGCTCAGCACAGCGAATTTGATTATTTACAGGCCAGCAGGGAAAACCTGACATTGAACTTACCATCGTTGGCTGCCGGAGATGGTGGCAATGACTCAGGGGAAACCATAAATGCCGGTGCCGGCGAATGGGCAATGGAATCATACTTTGGAAGGTTAAACTATTCCTACAAAGATAAATATGCTTTAAGTGCTACACTAAGAGCTGATGGTTCTTCAAGTTTTGGCTCAAATAACAGGTGGGGGTATTTCCCTGCCGTGTCTGCCGCATGGACTATCACTAATGAGCCCTTTGCCAGCGACCTGCCCTTTGTAAACAGCCTGAAACTGAGAGCGGGGTATGGAGCAGTAGGAAATCAAAATACGGCAGCTAACTTATATACGGCTAATGTTACACTTGTTAATATTTCGGCCTTTGGTAACGGAAGCGTTCCATCTAATGTACCTAATCCTGACCTGGGCTGGGAGTCGGTGGTAACGTATAATGCCGGTATTGATGCATCGCTATTGGACCGTAAGATCGACCTGACAGTAGATGTATACAGGAAAATCTCTACTGACATGCTGCTAAATACCCAATTGGGGGCTTATTCCGGGCTGGGAACCGAGTGGGACGATATAAAAACCCCTGTAACTAACGACGGTCAAATAACCAACAACGGGATAGATATCAGTGTGACCAGCAAGAATATCAGTAATCCAAATTTAACATGGTCAACTACTGCGGTATTTAGCCACTACAAAAATGAGCTGGATTTCCTAAACACTTCTGATGCTGCCATAAAAGGTGAATTTGATGAATACGGCACCAAATCACTGGTAGCTTACACTCAGGCCGGTTATCCGGTAGGGGTGTTTTATGGCTATGTAACCGATGGATTATACACTTCAGAGGAAGAGCTAAACAGCCTCGAAACCGGATTGGATGTAAAACCGGATGGTTTATGGTTTGGTGATATTAAATATAAGGACCTCAACGGAAACGGAATAATCGATGATAAGGATGTAGAAGTTATTGGTGACCCTAACCCTGATTTTACCCTTGGGTTGACCAATACTGTAAGCTATAAAGGAATTGATTTGACTGTATTCGTTTACGGAAGTTTTGGCGGCGATATATTCAATTATACCCGAAGGCAAACCGAAGCGATGAACAGCTTGTATAGCAACCAGGCGACCAGTGTTTTAGATCGGTATACGGCAGATAATACTGATACCGATATGCCACGATATAACCAATGGCATGACAATAACCGCAGGATATCAGACAGGTACATAGAAGATGGTACCTATGTGAGGCTTCAGAATGTACAATTGGGATATAATTTTCCAAAAGCACTTATAAGCAAGGCTAAAATTTCCGCTTTGAAGCTATATGTATCAGGTCAAAACCTGGTGACCTTCACCGACTATAGCGGATACGACCCTGAATTGGGTAAAATCAGCGACCAGGCAACCAGCAGCAGAGGAATACTGCTCAATGTAGATAACGGTCGATATCCTGTACCGCGCTCATATACAGTTGGTTTAAATATTGAATTTTAAAACATGAGAAAGATGAAGACTCAACTCACATTAATAATAAGCTTTATCCTTAGTTTAACGATATCATCATGCGAAAAGGAGTACCTGGATTATCCTTCCACTACCCAACCTACTGTTGATAACTACTATAACTCTTCTGAGGAGGTTTATGGTGCTACCGGGTTGCTGTATGGCCGTGTATGGAACAGGTGGTTTGACAAAGCATTCACCTCTGTAGGTGACGTGCTCGGAGGTACTGTAACTGGTGTTGCGGGAAACAGCCAGTACAATTCTTTCTACAATTTCAACATACAGAGTACCGATGGTCTGGTGGGCGATACATGGACTTCCTGCTACAAAGCTGCCGGAAATGCCTCTGTATTGATCGAAACTTTTGAACTGAAGAAAGAACAAATAGGTGAACAACCTTTTTTAACTATAGGTATAGCTGAAGCCCGGTTAATAAGAGCATTTGCCTATTTCTATATCGCGCGCACATTTGGAGATGCTCCGATCATTGCAAGCCCATTGGAATTGACCAAATCAGGCAGTAGTCTCGTGCCCAGGTATTTTCAGGCTGATGTACTTCGATTTGCTATAGAAGATCTGAAGTTTGCTGAGGAAAACCTGCCGGAAGAAGCTTATCAGCCAGGGAGAGTTACTTCATACTCTGCCAAGGGGTTGATGGCCAAGGTCTATTTGTACATGAAAGACTATGAGAAGGCGAAAGCCAAAGCGAAGGAAGTAATTGACTATGCAAATGCTACCGGACTTATCGGGCTATATCCTGATTATAATGAATTGTTTACTTCTTCGGCAGTAGGCAGAGGAAATGTCGAATCCTTGTTTGCCCTACAATGGACTGCAGATGCCAGCTGGGATGGCGCCAACCGTTTTATGACCTATGCGGCCCCTAAACCGTTAGTAGCACCAGCCCCAACCAATTCCACTGCCGGGTGGTCAGCCGTAGTGCCGTCAATTGATATGCTTGATCCCACAACAGGCTATGCTGCCGGAGATATGAGACGCCAATGGTCCGTGATGGAGCATGGGTTTCATAGAGATGACTGGGTGAATGACAGCTATCCGAATGGCTTTACCTATGATACAACCGGAATGACTACCGATAACACTTACATATTCACAGGTACAAGATCAAATATTCAAAAATACATGGTAGGTACTAACAGGACAGGAGAACCTGTAACTACAAATGCCCACAGCAGCATGCCTACCTACATTTTACGCTATGCCGATGTGCTTTTGATCTATGCCGAAGCAGTTATGGGGGGAGCGGGAGCTACAGCTGATGCACTTGCACTGGAAGCTTTTAATGCTGTTCACACCCGGGCAGGACTGGATCCTGTAACCAACCTTACCATGGATGAATTATTGCATGAGCGTAAAGTTGAATTTGCCTTTGAAGGAGACTACTGGTTTGATATTCAACGCCAGGGATTAGCCAAGGCCAGTGAAATGGTGTCTAATCAGGAAAGGGGAACATACGATGGAAACAAGGTCTTAAGTAGTTTTAAAGCTACAATACCTTCGGGTTTTGACCTTTACCTGCCCGTACCACAAAGTGAAACAGTGATTAACCCTTTGTTACTGGATGACCCTGTTTCTTATTACGAAGACTAATTATTCCGGAATAATAAAATACTGACATGAAAAAATATATAAATACATCCTTAACCGTAGTACTGCTTTTATCTGTACTGTTATACGCCTGTGATTTGGAAGAACCAGCTCCGGCCGGTGCATCGGATAACCCTCAGGTTAGTGAGATTACTCCCATTGAGGGCGTAGCTAGTGAAACCCTCACCTTAAAAGGAAGCGGACTGGGAAATATCACTTCAGTGGTGTTTTCCAGTAATAGTGCATCTGTTTATATTAATCCGACACTCAACACGGACCAGGCCTTTATTTTCAGAGTCCCGCAGGACGCATTGACCGGTGAGCAGAACATAATCTTTACCAATGGAAAAGGCGTGGAATTTTCAGTGCCCTTTAAGGTGTTGGGGTTCCCCGTAATAACTGATGTTTCTAATTACAACTTCAGTGAAGGGGAGGAGCTCACTTTGACCGGTAAAAATTTCAGTGATGTTTCGCGGGTTTTAATTGCCGGTACCTCAACAGAAATCACCATTTTATCTCAAACAGCCACTTCTTTGGTTATTCAGATGCCAGCCAGTGATTTAAATGAATTTACACTTTCTGTCGAAAATTCAACAGGAGTAACAGATACGGAGCAGGTGTTTGTAAACAGGGATAAAGCGTTCCTGATTTTTACTGATGACTATGCTACAGATTACCAGGATGCTACCTGGGGGGCGCCTGGCGTAATTAGCACGGAAGTATTTAAGTCTGGTGCGGCTTCGGTAGGCAAAAAGTATGAGACGGGTAACTGGAGTGTTTTTGGGTTTGGGTGGACCAATACAGCAAATGATAACTTCAAATACTTGTCTTTTTGGGTAAAAGGAGGATCGATTGATCTCGACCTGTATATCATTTCCCAGCAAAGTCCGGATGGATGGGATACTTTTCATGACTATAATAAGATTACCGTTCCTGCGAATGAATGGACCTATTTCAGAATCCCTGTTGATCAGTTGAAATTATGGGCCAATGGCACTGAGTGGAACCAGTTGACGTGGAGGATTCAGGGGCCTGATACCGATCAAACCATTTACCTTGACGATGTCATGTTTATTCGCTAACACCTTACAATAATAAATAGTAGTACTCTTCATAAATGTTGTGAAAAGAGTTGTGTCGAAAGCTAGGGATTCCGGAAGCCTGATCTGGTTAATCAGAATACTGAATCCCCACCTGAAGGGCAATTTTGCTGTCATTCAGGCGGATAATCAGCTGCTGATATGACTCTTTTCTTTTTGCTATTTACTTAATTAACACATAAAATGACCATTAGACTAAGCCATGCGACCAAAGATGAATATTAAGAACATTGGGTTGAAAAGCAGGTCTTAATACCGGGTTATTCCATGTTACCAAAAACAAATACACATACACATGAAACAATTAATAGTTGCCGCATTTATTCTCTTATCCCTTAACCTGCAGGCTCAAAAGTTCGAAGGGCTTGCGCCAACACCTCCCATGGGATGGAACAGTTGGAATACATTCGCCACTGATATCAACGAACAGTTGGTAAAGGACATTGCTGATAAGTTTGTAGAGCTGGGACTCAAAGATGCAGGATACGAGTACATTGTGCTGGATGACGGATGGATGGCCAAAGAACGGGATGCTAATGGTAACCTGGTTGCTGACCCTGAAAAATTTCCCGGTGGAATGAAAGCATTGGCAGCGTATGTCCACTCCAAAGGGTTGAAATTTGGCTTATATAACTGTGCAGGCTCTGAAACCTGCGCCGGTTATCCCGGTAGTCGGGGGTATGAATACCAGGATGCCCGCCTTTATGCTTCATGGGATATTGATTTCCTGAAGTATGATTGGTGCAATACTGAAAAACTAAATGGTGAAGGTGCTTACATAACTATGAGGGATGCTCTGGCCAAAGCCGGAAGACCTGTTGTGTTCAGCATTTGCGAGTGGGGTGACAACGAGCCTTGGAATTGGGCGCAGGAAGTTGGCCACATGTGGCGTATTTCGGGAGACATCTCCAATTGCTGGGACTGTGAGGACAATCACGGTACGTGGTCATCATGGGGAGTGTGGAAGATCATTAACATGCATGAAAACATCAGATCGGCTACAGGTCCCGATCACTGGAATGATTTTGATATGATGGAAGTGGGAAATGGTATGACAGCCGCCGAAGACAGGAGCCATTTTGCCATGTGGAGCCTGCTGGCATCGCCACTCATCATGGGCAATGATCTGCGCTCAGCAACTGAAGAGACTATAAAAACGCTTACGAACAAAGAAGTGATCGGGGTAAATCAGGACTCTCTCGGCATTCAGGGGTTTCGCGTTGCCAATGATGGTAATATTGAAATTTGGGCTAAACCACTGGCCAACGGCTCCTGGGCGATGACTTTTGTTAACATGAATGAAAAACCCGCCGAACTAAGCTTCGACTGGAGTGAACATACAATTACCGATGCTGAAACCGGTAAGAGGTTAAATACTAAGGAAAAAACTTATCAGGTAAAGGATTTATTCAATCACAAAAAATTGAAAAACACAAAAAACAAACTTAAAGCCACCATCGGTGTACACGATGTGTTGATGGTCAGGCTGGATTGATTTACATTTCTTTCAACCCTCCAAGGGTTCCAAAACCCTTGGAGGGTTATTTGTTAAAATTATATTTATTTATAACTATTCAACTTCTTCTTGAAGAATTTCCCGTGCCGGGAAGGAGTGTATTTGTCATCAGTGTAAAGCCTCGGTGCCCATTGCTGGTCAAATACCCAGACTACATAGGATATATCCCTTTGGTCACAATAATTGGTGATGGCCTCTCCGTAGGTTTCATCGCTTATTACCGGCCTGTGCGCGCCAGGGTCTTCAGGGCCGCAGAAGCCTATTTCCGTTAAGATCACCGGGTATTTTTCTTTTACAAATCCCCAGTCAGCCGTCCACTTATCTTCCCAGGGTGCTTCTCTTTTTTGAGGGTAGGGATGGCTTACATAAGCAACGCCTTCTGCCTCGATCGGGTTTTCCTTAACCGGAGTCAGGTCATAAGCCCAGTTGAAGCCTGCTACAAGTGGTATGCCTTCGCCTCCGTTGGCCCTTACTATAGTTATCATTTCCTCATTCAGCACCTTCCATTGCTCCCATGTGGCCGTTCCAAGGGTGTTATTATAAGTTGTAGGCTCATTATATAGCTCATAAAAGGCTACTACAGGGTTCTTGCCATATTTAGTGCCTATGGTTCGCCAAAAATCATAGGTCTGCTTGAGGTCAGTGTCGTAAATATCATCCTGGTACATCTCTGTTCTTAAGTTGCCTATACTATGCCAGTCGATAATGACGTACATACCCAGGTCTCCGGCCCACTGGATGCCCTGGTCAAGCAGCTTGAGGTAATTTTCTTTGCCGCGTTTACTCCATGCAGGGGGGTGAATAGGAAAGCGTACTATGTTGGCGCCCCATGCTTTTATTTCTTTGAAATAAGCCTTGTTCCAGTACCCCTGACTTTCCAGCTTATCGGGATCGCTTGTACTGTAACCTCTGAAAACAATGAGCTTGCCATCTGCTTTCACAAAATTGTTATTAACTACCCGTATTCTGTCCAGCTCCTGGGCAAATACGGAAGATGCACCCAAAATAAAGATGAAGGTGATTAGCACTTTAATACCTGATAACTTCATAAAAATATATTTAATGTAAACTAAAATCTGCTGAGAGTGTGGCATTTGAATCGCCCCCCACAAACACTTTAAAATCTCCCGGCTCAACCACATACCGGCCGTCGTTATTATAAAATCCGAGTGAGGAGTGATCCAGGGTAAACCGGATCGTTTTCGTTTCACCGGCTTTCAATTCTACTAATTCGAAACCCTTAAGCTCCCTGACTGGCCGGGTTACACTGCCCACGAGATCCCGAACATAAAGCTGGGCCACTTCCTTTCCATCCCTGTCACCGGTATTAGTTAATTCTACAGCAACTTCTATTTTACCGCCAATCTCCGTAGTATGTCTGTCTAACTTTAAATTGTTGTATGAAAACTGAGTATAGCTCAATCCATAGCCAAAGGGGTACAAGGGTGAATTGTCTACGTCGCTGTAATGAGTCCAAAATACGTTTTGAGGATCATCGCTATTGGGAAAAGGCCTGCCCGTATTTTTTCTGTTATAGTAAATGGGCACCTGACCGACGTTCCTGGGGAAAGTCATAGGTAGCTTTCCACTGGGGTTATAATCACCATAAAGTACCTGAGCGATGGCCCGTCCTGATTCGGTGCCCAGTTGCCAGGCTTCCACTATAGCGGGAATGTGCTCGTGTGCCCAGGTGATCGCTAACGGCCTGCCATTGTTTAATACCAAAACGATGTTGGGGTTCACTTTGTAAACTGCCTCCAGCAGCTCCTGTTGCACCCCTGGTAATTGAAGATTCGTCCTACTCCTGCCTTCACCTGTCTGAAAGCCATGCTCCCCTAAAACCATAACCACCACATCTGCCTCCCGGGCGGCTTCTATCGCTTCATCGAAGCCAGACTTGTCTGTCTCATTAATGATCGTTTCCTGGGTGAAGGCAGTTTCTCCTATGGTGAGTTCAGCCCCTTTTTTATAAACCAGGGAGTTGCCGGTATATTCCTGCATACCTTCCAGCACAGAAACTGCCGTATGGTCATCTGATGCAATTCTCCAGCTTCCTAAAGGACTGTTTTTATCTGCTACCAACGGGCCGATCAGAGCTATTTTTTGTCCCTCCTTCCTTAATGGAAGCAAATGGTTTTCATTCTTCAGAAGTACAATGGACTTTTTGGCTATATCCAGAACGGCCTCCCTGTTTGCTTTGCTTCCTATAACCTCTTTTTCGCGGACTTCATCACAATATTTGTAAGGGTCATCAAAAAGACCTAATTCAAATTTTAAACGAAGGATCCTTCTGATCACATCGTCAATTAATGCTTCTTCTATAATCCCGTCTCTAACCAGGCCTGCAAGTTCTTCCACATATACAAAGCCCTCCATATCCATGTCGGAGCCGGCGGTAACCGCTATTTTTGCGGCTTCCCGTTTGTCTTTGGCGTGGCCCCAGGGGATCATTTCGGCGATAGATGCCCAATCGGATACCACGAAACCGTTGAAGCCCCATTCGCCCTTCAGGATATCCCGTTGCAGGTAGGTGTGGCCGGTAAGGGGGATGCCATTAAGTTCATTAAAAGAATTCATCAAAGTCCGTACTCCGGCTTCTACAGCGGCCTTAAAGGGAGGTAAGGCCATGTTGTGTAAAGTGGAAGTGCCTATGTCTGCCGTGTTATATTCTTTTCCGGCTTCTACAAAACCATAAGCTGCAAAATGCTTGGCGCAAGCCGCAATGGTGTTTACGGCTGACAGGTCTTCTCCCTGAAAACCTTTTACACGGGCTACAGCCACTTTGCTGCCCAGAAAAGGGTCTTCCCCAGCACCTTCCATCACCCGTCCCCATCGCGCATCCCTGGAGATATCTACCATGGGCCCGAATGTCCAGTTGATACCTGAGGCAGCAGCCTCTGCGGCAGCCACCGAAGCGGATTTCTGAATAGCTTCCATGTCCCAGCTTGCTGCTTCTGCGAGTGGTATGGGGCTTAAGGTTTTGTAGCCATGGATAACATCAAAGCCTATAATAAGCGGAATACCTAACCGTGTTTCCTCAACGGCAATTTTCTGAACAGCACGAACTTCTTTTGCGCCCCGTACCGATAACATGGAGCCTACCCAGCTTTTCCGTAGGTGCTCATATTTTCTGGCCTTATCCTCCTTTTGGGATGGGCCTGTTACTTCCCAAAAACCATTATATTGGTTCATTTGCCCCACTTTTTCTTCAATGGTCATGATGGCCAGGAGCGATTCTACTTTCTGGTCTGTGGAGGTGTTTTGCTGTAGTTCCATTTTGCGGTTGAATTTTTTCAGTTCACCATTCGAAAGCTCTAATTTTCACCCGGTAAATGTCCTTCAAATTGCATTAGGCACATTTACTCAGGCTTTTCTGTCGTAAAACTTGAAGCAGGCAGGTGGGCCTGGTTGAAAATGTTGGATATACTCGTGTTGCCCCAAGCATACCGTACATATTTAGGATTACTTACTTTATCAGAAGAGACGATAAACATATTTTTCTTTAAAGCTCCTTTAGCTTTGTGAAACACCTTATCAGCGCCTGCAACTTCAAAAAGAGTGTCTTTTGTTTTGAGATAAAGGCCTTCGGAATTTTTAAAATACACATAAGCCTTTTTGCCTTTAAAGGATACAGAATCCAGTAAAGGGCCTTCTACTATGCCTTGCATGGTCTGATAGTGATTTTTGAGAGCGATATTGGCAAACCTTAGCCCAACATCCAGCTTATTTCTGGGGTGGATGTCATCCGTAGTACAAATGTCGCTGGTCATCACCATGCCGGTATGGGGCACTGCTAATGTGCGTCTCTGAGCATCCCGCACCTTTACCCCAATCTCGGGCGCACCATATTCAAAAGGTGCTATTTGGGCATAATAAAACGGAAACTCCTGACCCCAGTTATTTCTCCATGACTGGATCAATGCAGAAAAGGTGTGCTGATAAGTATCCGCATTGCCTGTATTGGTTTCTCCCTGGTACCAGATAACGCCTGCTACTTTAAAGCCGATTAAAGGAGCGATCATGGCATTATACGTTCTGCCCGGCTCACTGGGGCACCATACGTCGGCGCCTAATTTTTTGGAGGCTTCGTCAAGTGTTTTATCCGCATGGATCACTTCCTGCGGCATCCATGTTTCGGCCGGGGTTCCGCCCCAACTGGAGTTGACCAGGCCGATAGGTACATTCAGGTTTTCGTGAAGTTTTTTGCCAAAGAAATATGCTACAGCACTGGAATACTGCATGGTGTTTGGTGTGCAGACCTGCCATTCACCCTTAAGATCAAGTTGCGGATTTTCTGCACTGTTTTTAACCACATTAAAAAAGCGTATCTCGGGCTGGTCAGCGTTTTTGATGGCTTCTTCACCATTGGTTATTCCCGACGAGGGGGTCCATTCCATATTAGACTGCCCGGAGCAGAGCCAAACTTCTCCGATTAAAATGTCGGTAAGGATCACCTGGTTATAGCCCTTAATAGTGATCGTATAAGGGCCTCCTGCTTTGGGTGTTTTGAGCAGTACTTGCCAGTTGGCATGCCTGTCTGCTTTTGTTTTGACTTCTGCAGTGTCCCAGCTTGTAGTGACCGTAATTTCTTCCATAGGGTTGCCCCACCCCCAAAGCTTTACTTCAGCGTTTTGTTGTAGCACCATGTGGTCTGAAAAAAACGCGGGTAAGGTTACATTAGAAAAAGAAGTGTTAGCTGCCAATAACAGAATAATTAAAGTGCAATATTTAATCTTGTTCATATCTCAATATTTCAATTTACTTTAAAAGAGGCTGCTTACCAGTTGTTGGATGCCGGTATCTGGCACTCTCCTTTTTAACTAACCTATCATGGCCTGGCATAGGGGAGAGGTGAGCCAAAAAACAGTCCTGTTTAAATAAACCCATGCCTGTATCCAAATATAGCATCACTCTTGATCATTGAGCAGGTCTTTGAAAAAAGGCTCAAGCTGCTCTGCCATTTGCTTATGCTCTGCTATAATAGGGTGCCAGGTACATCCTGTAGGGGAAACCGCAGCAAATTCGAAAATTGATACAGCATCTGTACCTAAGTTTTCCTTGACTTTCTTCAGGCACGCCATCAAGGTATCACCTTTTGCACCGGAAACCATCGGGCTGGTTAATAAAGCCACTTTGGTATCCGGATAATGGCTGAAGATGGTTTTTACGAATTTCGTGTAGTTACCAATAAACTTTTCTTTATCAAAAGGCAATCTCGGTTTTACGCCATCACCGTCCGACAGGTCATTGGTACCCAGGCATATGCTTACCACATCAGGGTGCACAGTGAAATCGGCTTTTTTGGAGCTGTCGGTGTTCAGGTACAGGTTTTCATAAACCTGCGGCATGATGGGTTCGTCAATATTTTCATCATTCCAGTTTCTGTACATACCGATACCGGAAAAAGAACTTAATTTAAACGAGGCATTCAGCGCCCTGGCTACCCGCGGCCCATACGCCAGATAGGCATTGTGCTGATCAAACCATTCCCCCGATCCGCAGGGTAAATCTGTGGTGTCGGCACCCATGCCACATGTGATCGAATTGCCAATAAACTCAATGAATCCATTGCTGCTTTTTTCAATGGGTGATATTTTTTGAGCTTCAGCCCCAAGAAATATAACAGTACCATTAGCTGCCTCTGTTGCCTTATAAACCCCAATTGCGGATTGCTTTTTGTCTAACTTCAGCGGAATAATTTCATCATCCTGCCCAACTCTGAAACGCCCCATGTACTTGCCATCAACTTCCAGCACGATATAACTATGGGATGCTTCCCTCGACCTTGCATGAATACTTACCGAGTCACCCTCAGCCATAAATTCCACAGAAGAGCCGGAACCAATTAAGGCAATTGTACTATCGGCAAGCAATTCGACCCGACCGTTAGACAAATAAGGGGAGACCTCGTTATTTTTGAGAGAATTCGATTCTTCCTGTTCTTTTTCGTTACAAGCAAGCAGGGATACCATTAAAAACAATAGAATACAATAGCGCATATCATCACATTTTTAAGCGAATAAAGTTACTTTATGGCGGGCTATTCTATTTGACCTAATTCATCAAATATTGATACGATTTAATGGCCTTCCCGGCGTTAACAATTATCAGCCTCTGCACCCTCATTCTCCGGTTTTTCTCATTCCCCGGTTTGTCCCCAGACAAACCGAATCTCCCCTCGTTCTGTCCCCTGACAGAACGAGGGCGACTAATCGGGAACGAACCTTACCCCAGTCTCGGTTCTGTCCCCCGACAGAACCCTACTCTGGTTTGTCCATCGAAAAATGAAATAACCACTTGAGGTCAGATGTGCACTCAGTGTGTTAAGTGTTAAAAATGAAGGTGAAATAGGCCAACAGAAACCACGCCCTTGCATACAAGCACACATTGGGAGAATAAAACCTTAATACAGAAGTGAAAAACTACAGAACCCTTCTTATTCCCTGGAATTCCGCCCTAAACTCACTTGGGGTGCAATTTTTAGCTTTTTTAAATACGCGGTTAAAGTTGGCAATGTTATTAAACCCACATTTAAAACCAATCTCACCGATACTCAGGTCAGTTTCAATCAGCCAACGGGTGGCATAGCTTATCCGCGTGTCGTTGGTGTACTCAATAAAAGTCTTTCCCGTACGCTTTTTTATAAAACGATTAAACGAAACCGGACTCATATTTACCAGGTCAGAAATTTCCGTCAAGGTTATTTTCCGGTCAAAATTCTCCTGAATATACGTGTAAACCTTTTCGATCAGCTTGCTATTTTCAAACTGAGAATTCCGCGAACTATAGGTGGAGAGCAACCTTTGATTTCTGGAATTGGCCAGATCCTGAAGGATGGAAATAAGCTCCAGAAAGTAATCTATGCTATCAATTTTGGATAGGGAGACTATCCTCGGCATAAGCTCTTTTGCTATTTTATTAGAAAATAATATGCCGTGGTTCGACCTGTTAAATAAATCCCTGATCGGTTTGAAGATCTGCCTGGAGAGCATTTTTTCATCAAAAAGGTCATTATGAAACTGAATGGTGATTTCATGTATGCTCGGACTCTGGCATTTATAAGTCTCCCAGCCGTGCTCTAAATTGGGCCCGACCATGACCAGCTCAATATCATCGATCTCCTCCATGCTGTCCCCAACTACCCTGCGGCAACCCTTACCATTATGAATGAAGTTTAGCTCATACTCAGGGTGAAAATGAATGGGAAAATCAAAATGCTGCTTAACCCGCTCAAATACAAGAAAACTATCCTGAGGCGCCAGTGGAGTTATTTCGCGATGTACATTTTTCCTGATCGTCGACATATACTTAAATTATGTTATTAAACAAGCTATTAGAGCAGCAGTAGTGGTCTGATGTGTAGTTTTGAAAACGATATAAGAAACTGATATTCAGTTATTTGAAATAAAAAGCCCTGTCCAAATAAAAGTAAATATTCAGATATATACACATTTTTGACAATTTTTGCATCTTTTTTGATAAAAAAATACAGGTGGCAGGTGGGGCATTTTGTGAAATTTGGAGGTTTATGGTTGGGAAGGTGTTGAATTAGCGTATCCTTATAAAGGAAGACCAACCCAAAAACAACAAATGAATTTCTGTAAATTACTTACATTCGGGGTTTGTCAATAATAGTTAGTTGTTATTCCACATTAATGAAGGATAATATAAAAATTAAGCCAGTAATAGAACTTTGTCCCTCAGAATACGCAAAGAAAGAATATGACTATCCCAATGGGACTGCTAAGGAGTTTGCAGACGGATGGAATAAGTATTGGCTAAAAAGTCTTTCTGATTCTGGAATTGATGCTGTAATGCCTTGCATTTTGGGTTATTTCTTTATTGAAGTTTCTAAAATATCTGATAGGAACCTCGAAATAATATTAAAAGGACAGCTTGAAAATGAAAAAGTTGAAGGTATATGTCCTTTAGACGGAGGACTTGTAATTTTTGTTGACGATGTTCCCGTTGTACAACCTCAATGTTGCTCTTCTTTAAGTGATTATCAAAACTGGATTGATGTGATAAATGAAACGTCCTCTGAATGGAAAGAGGTTTGGATTGGCCATCCTATGATCTATTTAAGAATTTTAAACAATAAACTCCAATTTTCTGAATTAACAGAAGATAGCGTTCCTAAAGAAAGGGTAGTAAATGAGTTTGATTTTTCACTATTTCAAAGAGAGCTTAAACGGGCTATTGAAGAGATTGAAGATTTTAAAAAACGAGTGGAGAGAACATTAGAAAGACTTGAATATAGTCAAATTAAGAGGATTTCTTATACACTGATAAATAACATGCACTAAACCCTCACCTGGTAGTTAAGTAACCGATATAAAAGAGGATTTTTGGTAGGGAGTGTATGAATACTAGCCTAATACTCTTCAAGAAGTTGCTTTCCGCAGGGAATAAAAGAATGTGATCAGGGCTAAATATTATATGAAAAGACTTGTTATATTAATGATCCTAACTATGTCTGGACAAGTAGCTCATTGCCAAAAAAGCAATATATTAATTTCCCATAATCAATTTTTTGAGATAAAACTGGGTGAAACAAGCTTTACAGATGCTGAAAAAAAATTGAGATTGCATTCATATAAAGAACCTAAACTTAACTTCAGAAGCATTAGGTGGAGGAGTGGGGGGTGCTCAACTTTGTTTACACATCAGTACTTCATAAAGTTGAAGGGTTCGAAGCTTCATGTGGTACTATTTGGTTACAAAACCGTTGATAGAATTCGGATCAGGTGTGATGGGCCTACTAAGTTATCATTTAATAGCATTACTCTTGGAAAGTCAAGGGTTGAAGATGTTAAATTGTCCAGAGATAAATGGGAAGAAGTTACTGACTTAAATGGTGAGTGGTACCTAACAAATGAATTTAATGGAATTTGGATTGATATACCTGGTGATGCCTCAGAGCTTCTAAAGAAAAATTGGATAAAGAAAAGAATTAACCAGATAACCTTGAGGAAGATGGATGGGTGAGTATTTCCTTTGAGCGTTGTTATCTTTTTGATGATAAGATGAACTCACATTAAAAGAAACCGAAGTAATAGTAAGGTCAAAACTCCATCTCCGTGTCGGAGAGGGTATTCTGGCCAAAGTTAACCTACATCCCATTGCCGGGTGAGGTCATACACCTGCAAGAAAATCCATCCCTAACCTATACCACGTCATTCCTATGTTTGAAGGAGAAAATATCCGGAATCCCGAATTTAAGAGGACCTGCTGAACCTGACCGGTGTAATATCTAACACGTGTCACGATTGATGCTGGGCGGTGTTAGGCACCAATTTCACTTGCTCCAAATTATTGATCAATCTGATTCTTGAATACTACTCATCTCAAGGAGGAGGAATTTTTCGCTAAAATCATTCGGCCGGATGTTTGGGTTATTACCTATTGCGAACTTCATTTTGTTGATATTAATGAATTCGATTATACCTAACATTCGAGCCTGTTCATTGCCTGTTGATTTCTCAGTAATAATCAAATCAATAAAATGTGGAGTTTGCGAACTGTCAATCTCATAAGTCATTTGGACTTGAGTTCCTTTCCTTTCCGATGATTTACCACCTAAGATTTGACCTTCAACTTCGAAAGTAGCAAAACCCTCTTTGTCTAGTGTTAGGCTTATGATTTTTCCGCTTTCTTCTCCGGTCCACTTACCAACATGTTTGTCGGAATTTGTGACAGTCTGAAAAGTCAGTAAGAATATCAAGAAGCCAATTATAGTTTTCATACCAATTTATTAATGATGTTCAGATATTTAGTCATTCAGTTTTTCTGCTGTTCGATGACGACATTAAAATGGATTTAGTAAAGTTAGATCAAAAATAGCACCGTCATTCCGGAATTTTCGCAGAGCAACGGAGAAAATATCCGGAATCCCGAACTAAAAAGCACTAACCAAACCTGACCCACCACCTGACTAATACCTACACACTAACTTCCCCCTTGAGGAAGATGTCCCGATTTTTTCTATCGGGACAGAAGGTGTTTAGCCTCAAAGGCAAGATTTCTCATGCCTAAGATTATTTTCTGTCTTTTATCGTACCCTATTCTTATTCAAGATAGATTTTATGAAAAATAGATTTGGTATGTATTTGTGCTATTGGGAAAGTTTTGGGTAGGTGTGTTGGCAAATTGAGTATATTCAAGTGTTTGATATATCCGGTTGTAGTCGCTTGTAAGCATTTTTAAATGGGTATATTGTTATATATCAGGTAATTGATAATGAACGACTATATAGGAAATAAATGTAATAACTTTATAACCATGTTAGGAACAATAGATGCTCAAAATGAAAATAGACATTTATACTCATGCAAAAAAGTAAAATAGGACGACCCGGAAAATCTCACTGTTGGCGTATTTAAATTTACGGACGTGACCTATCTTTACTTACTTAAAGAATGGCGAGGTAGATTATAATTTGACAGACACTACTATTAAACAAAGTAGAATGAATACCGTGCCTAACAACACCTATATACAATACCCTGAGGGATACTGCGTATAGCCAAACCGTTAGGCGGAATTTTGCACAGATGAAACTACAATTCAAAATACTAGGACAGACGTTTTTTTTGCTGCTAATTGGAACATTCTCTCTAGCACTGCCTTACCTATTTGTAAAGGGGGTCAACCCTAACTTTTGGAGCCATTGGGTTTGGGTGGCGTATTTCGTGATTATATTACTCTTTACCATTGTTTGGCTATGGTCACGAATTCTAACACAGTTAATTTCGGTTGAATTGACAAGCAACGAACTCAGATGCAAGAACATCATAACGAGAAATGAACGGACTCTAGAACTTTCTGAAATTGTCGGATTCAAAGATAGGTTTTTTAACGGCTACACTGTCTCATTTATCGGACGAACTGGAGAAACCCTACTAACTCTCCACGCACACTACTATTCGAATTTCGATAATTTCATGCAACTCCTGAACCTTGAACATCTAGGTAGACGACCGAACTACTTGAAACGGGGACAAACGGAAAATATGCTATGAATGGGGAGTATTGAAGGTTAGGATATTTTCGTGGGATTGGAAAGTCTGCCACAAATTTTAAAATTGAAATCATAGCTAAGCGTTAGTGGTCACTCCACTGACGCAAGCGTCCGCTTCTGTCTATTATTTGATAAGCCTAAAGATTAAACAAAGGGCCATTCCAAAGAACAGCCCCCAAAACCTAAAGCTTCTCCAATTCCTCCCAAAGAACCTTCAAATTAAAAAGAGCATTCTTTTCCTCCTGGTCAATACTTAGATCGGTGTGATACAGAGCCAAATTGTGGGTCATTTTTAGGGAAAAGATTAATTCATCAATACCCAGAAATTTAATACAACTAATAAATTCTTGTTCAGCAGGGGTTAGTGGGTTAAGAATTTTAGGGCCATCAACAGGCTCTAAGTGAGAGCCTTTGATGCAGGCTGTCGGACCATTCGAGTTTCGCATAATAAAATGGATTAGTAAGTGAATAAAAATAGGATAGGTCACTGCGAAACTCGTCAAAGCGGTGCTTTGATTGGTCTGCGGGACTTTCACCCGTATGCCTATCCAAGATTTTTAGTTTTAGCCAAGTGGTTACAAATAGCACCATTAAGTTTAATTATTATGACAAGTTTCGCACTTCAAATATAGGGATTTAACTAAAACTAGTGTTATGCAGGGGAGTAGTTTTTGTGGAGATGCCTGCCTCGATCGTCGCGGAGTCCTCTTCGAGAGACATCCGCTGGGAAGGAGAAGGGTATGGTGAGTAAGAGACATCGGTAGGGAAGAGGGACGAAGGGGAAGTATATGGTCTTTCTAAATACTACAGCGGTGAAGTACAGCAAGGTGCCCCGGATCGAGGGGATTCCAGATATTTTCATCACTTTCCTGCATAAAACACAACTCATGCACGAAAATTCTGGAATGACGAGCTTATAGCAGTTTGCTCCATTCGTCTTGGAGTGTGATAAAGTAAACCGAAGCAATCGCAACAAAGTCAAAACTCCCTCTCCGCGTCGGCCGCGTCGGAGAGGGCATGCCGGCTAAAGCTAACCCACAGCCCGCCCGCCGGGTGAGGTCATACACCAGCAAGAAAATCCACCCCTAACCCATACCACGTCATTCCAAACGCAGCGAAGCGGAGCTTTGGAATCTAATTACTATGCTGAAATATCAAAAATAAAAAATGAATATAAATAATTGTAAATCAGTGTTTTAATGGCGTTTTATTTCATAGTAAAGTCTACCATGATTTTCAGTAAATCAGAAATTTGCTCGGTTTTTGCCATGTTTTAAAATTTTCTCTTGATATATAATTTTTTCCTGCCGGACGCATTCAACGCTGGCCTTTTCCCTCATCCAAAGAAAAATCTTACCCAAGCAATCAGCGTTGTTCGCCAAATCCAAAGCCTGTAATCCGTGATGTTTCTTAGTGGGTGCTTAATATTTCCATTGCTCCATGTTTACTTCCTCGACTAGTTTGACACTATAATAGTTTGCTCATCCTGATTTGTAAATTTTTTGTTATTTATTTCAATATTTTGAGTAGTATTTTATATAAGTTTATTGCTCAAAACGTTATGCCCCAGATCATTAACCGTTATTAACAACCCAGAGAGCTTGGAAACATTACTTCTTGAAACTTTTCACCAAATGATAGAGGGTGACCTGAACCCTTTTATGACCGAAGTCAGGAATTTTAAAGAACTACTTAACGAAGAGGTTGAAAATGGGGCAAAGCTCTTGTCCTATAACCACACTTATTTTACAAAAGAGCATATAGAATACGTTGAAGCAAACAGCTATTACTTTAAAGGGCTTCACGATATCTACCCTATGCATTCAAAGCACCAGATCAGAAATGATAAATATCCGCATCTGCTGACCAGGGCGAGCGGCTTACCTGCCAATAGAAAAGTTATCAATACTTTCCAATATTATCCCAGCCAGTTCGAGTTGGTGATGGAAACCGACCACACCTCAATGGACAACCTGGAAAGCCGGTTTTATTATTACAACCTCTTGCTTGATCGGGAGTACCGCAGTGTCATAGATACATTGTATCGAAAATTATTTATCCTGTCAGATAAAGAGGATGTTAAAAAGTATGTGTCAAACATACAGTCTTTTCTGGAGCGGTATATAAACCTGATTGATACAAACTTCAACCCGACAGGATCCTCCGAATGGCATTTGATCATAGACACTGTCCTGGCCGAACGTGACCTGTTCAAATTAATGAAGCAATATCTGGAAGGCATGGTCTTTCACCTCTATACGAATTATAGGGAATACCTGGATTTGGAGCGCAGGTCATATTATTTCCTACAGCGTATTGCAATCAAAAATAAGTATAAGAAGATCGACTACATATATGAAGCGGCAGGCAGCGATTTGATTGACAATTCCCTAAAGGATGTGGTGCATGAGTTCATCACCAGCTTTGGGGATAATAAGAGCCAGATGCCCATGTCCAGCATTTGCCTGTTTGAAATCTTGATAGACCAGCTACACGTTATTTTAAGGGAAAATCGAGACCGCTCAAGCACCTATGTTTCCGGCCTGGTGTCCGATGCCTTTTTCAGGGAAGGATATAACGCCTACCCATTTGTATATTATCTTGTTGAACAACACGAGTCGGTGATGCATTACCTACGCGATCCCCACCGTATCGAATATCTAAAAGAAAGTATTGAGAAGTACAAGTCATTGTCTTCTACAAGCCAGTTCGTTTTCAACCCGCATTATGCACCTGTCCGGGAAGTGTTGATTTCATGGTGTCGAAATCAGATCAGTAATATTCAGGATGCCAGTGTACCACGGGAGACGTTTAAGATAACTTTTCCCGGCACGGTGTCAGAATTAGCAACACTATTCAGGGCATTGAAAGAAGTGGGGCTGTTTGGAAATATAAATGATATGGAATTTGCCCGAATATTGAGCAGTTTGTTTTGCACCGAACGTGTTGCCACCATTTCTGTAAGTAGCATTTACAATAAAAGCAGGGTTATTGACCAGAAAGCCATCTGTAATGTTCAGGCACACTTTAAGACGGCTATTGACAGTCTGGAACGACTAAAGTAGTTTCATCTCTTAGGCCATTGGTTCAGCCGGTGTACAGCGCCGGCTGAACGTAGTATATTCATCAGGCCCCGTAAAACTGAGTCATCAAACCCCTCCATCTCCCGGAGGTCAGGAACCCCATAGCTAATTACCTCTTCAAGGTTATGAAGTTGGTGCCGCTTCATAAAGCTCACCAGGCGGTCATCGTCCAGCTCATCAGCGGGCTGAGTTAAAATGTTTCTTTCCATGTTTTGCCAACTATTCTTCTATTTCCATTTGCCTAATATAGAAAGTTGAAGGTGTGATATGCAAAAAATCTTGTTTTGCATGCCTGACTACCTGTAGCTTGAAAAAAAATCCAAGAATTTATCCACAATTCAACATACTGTCAATCAGAGTTTTATATCAAAGGTTAACGAAAAACACGAAAGGTGTACAACCCAAAATTGTAAAAAAAATTATTTCTCTTTACAGCCATCAACAAAGCATTTATCAAAATGGAAGTAATCGTAATCGAGAAAGAAAGTTATAAGGAGCTGCTTGTACAGCTCCACCAGATGGTGATGAAAGGAACACGGGATGCCATCCGCGAGGCGCTTTCGGCGACGGATCCTACGCAGGATTGGGTATCTGCCCAGGAGGCAATGAAAATCCTAAACGTCAAGAAAAACAAGCTCATCGAGTTACGCGACCTGAGGGAAATCACATCGAGCTTGCACGGCAGGAAATACATGTACTCCAAGCGTAGTATGAATGCCTTTTTACAAAGAAATATAATCTGACCTTGTATGAAGAAGAGAAAGGAAGATCAGGACAGGCCAGCTACCAGACGTGACATTATGGAGCTACAGTCCAAGATGGAAAGGTGGTTTAAAAATTTGAATAGCCGACCAAATACCCCGAAGGCTTACACTGCAGCAAAATTCTCGGAGATAACCGGTGTAAAATACATCAATGTCATTGAGCAGTGTGTAAGAGGCCAGCTACGTGCCTATTACAACGGTTCCACCTGGATGGTTTACGAGAGTGAAGTAGAGAAAGGCAAACTGATCAACATACCATGCAGAAGACCTATCTAAGCCTTGAGGAACTAAAGGATAAATATAAGAACCTCCCCGAGCATAGGTGCTGGACTGCCGACGATATCCGAGCATGGTACGAAGCCTTTCGGATTAATGGCATCATCGTCAACGGGAAAATCCTCATAGAGGAAGGAAGTTACAACCAGCTCATAAAAAAATCACTGGAGGGCAGCTAACAGCTACACCGAAACAATAATCAAAAGCTATGCAAGTAATCAACTATTCAGGCTCGTTCCGGGCACTGGACAGGCACATTTATGCCTATAATTTACAGCAGGAAAGCCTTTCGGAGAAGTTGCGAGGGGGAGTAATCCTGACGGCCAAAGAGCTTATCCGCGTTTATGCGGCCTCCCTGTTCCACCTGAAAGTGAAGTCCGGACAGGAGCGGCTTCCGGCGCTGAGGACAAACAGCCCACAACTGGCCACGCTGGCACAGGTATCTGCCCGAACGATCAGGCGGCATATCGGAAAGCTGGAAAGTGCCGGGGTTATAGTCCGTAGGGTTTTCCATGGCACGCAGTCAGATTATGAGCTGGAGATCAATCCCGACCTGCTCTCGATAGCCCACCAGGCAGGTAAAGAAAGCGCACTGAAAAAAGTGGATAACCCCACCAAATTTCAAAGTCCCAAAAACCCTAAGTGGACAAAATGTCCGCTTACTGATACTGGTAACATTGAAAATAATATAGTAAAAGCTGTTGACAACTGTCTCTTAGAACAGCCTGATAGTGCTGAAAATGTACCTGGCAACGTTTTAAAGCGGCGTGAGCCTACGCTCACAGGTGTTGATAACCCTGTTAAGAAGCACATTGAACAGCTAGTTCCACTTGAAATTCAGTTAAAAGTAACTGAACAGGAAGTTTTATCAGGATACACCAGAGAAAAAGTTACAGGCCAAAATCAGTCCCAGCTCAGTAAAACAAAAAAACCTTGTGCTGAACAGAAAAAAAATATCAGCGCTGAAGAAATAATAACTGGCAACGACACGGCTGGAGTCCAGGAAACGGGAGCCATGCCGGGCGGTGCCCGTGAAACCAGAGAAAAAGTGCAGGAAATGCGGGAGACCAGAGACGGCAAAGAACACGACGACCATGGCGCCCGCAGCACTTTTCTCAAAAAGTATTGTGGCCAGCTCTGGAGCCTGGCTTTAGAAGTATTGTACAAAGACCGGTTCCTGACCGATAGCCAACTTGAAGCCGGTGAACGTGAGATCATGAAATTCTATGAGCCGGTAAGCACCGACAGATTGCCAAAGATTCACCAAATGTACGTTGAACGTGTCCAAATGGCAGCCAGGTTTATTGCCAAAGACCCGGAGAAACGGTATGTGCAACTTCCTGACCGATACTTTTCTGTCAACAATCCTACCGGCTTCAGAGGCACTAAAGCATGGTATGACAAGCAGAAAAAGCGTAAACAGGAGGTTCAGGCTAAATCAGTGTTACGTGCCCAGCTCCGCAGGCTCTCAAAAGCCAAAAAGAAAGGTTCACAAAAGGAGGCCCTGAGCCTGAGGCTTTTCAGGGACTGTGAAAGACAGATTGCCAAACTCAACCACCCCGGGCTTTTGGAGGAGTTTTACGCCGCCGTGATCAAGCCCGAGCTACTTAAAAAATAAATAATCACTTACATAAATCATAAAACTATGAAAACAGAGAAACCCTCAATCCGGAAGAAGCTGCAGGGCTACATGGAGAAAATAACAGTTGACCCGTTTGGCATTGAAGCGCAGGTAAACGAGAACATAACGAGCTTCTTTGAGGATCAAGCTGCCAGGACAAGCACTACCCGCGATGACCATTTTTTGGTGATCAAAAAACAGGAACAGCTAAAATCGTGGATAGTCGAAAAACGGAAGATTTTTCCTCTCTCAGTTAACGTACTGGTGAAATGCTTTGCCGGAAACTTTTATACCCCCAGCCTTGATGCAAAGATGATTACAGGTATTGCAGGTTACATCGAGTCATTTGCAGTTCAGAACGATATGCCGGAAGACCAGCTAAAGTTTGTCATCAGCATGGGAAGGACAACCCCTCTACTTCATGCCTTCCAGGGAAACATTCTTATCAGACGTGTTGCCCTTCAGGAACTCATAAAATATCTGAAATGAGCAAGAAGATAGAAAAAGTGCCGCCCGGTGGTTGGAAGCTCATCAAACACTCCCTAAGCAAGATGATCGTCTGGTTCGCAGACTCAAACATCCGGACAATGTACTCTATTGACTGGCGCAGCCGCTATTCAAAGTTCAGAAACAGGGAAACGGGGCTCAAACGGCTTCGAAAGAAGGTGGAAATCTACGGAGAGCAGGCAACGTCAGTGGAAATATATGACCTGGAGACAGGCCAATTAATTGAAAAATATATCAGGGGCAAAAAATCAGAAATTTAAATCCAAATCAAATGAGAGAAGTAAAAGCACTATACAGAAAATTAACGGCACCGAGTTCCTTTTTAGATAAATATCCCGAGTGCAGGCGCGACAATAAAATCCATGTTTTGTTTGTAGGCCCGTGCCTGTCTGGATCCGGATACTACAGGATGATCCTGCCAGCCCTGGAGCTGAACCGGACACGTACCCATTCAGCTATTGTTACGGAAATCCTAAAATGGAATTACAACAAATCATTTGATGACTACAACCATATCATTGATGCCAGGCTTATTCAATGGGCAGACTATATAGTATTGCCAGCGATCCTGACCAATGCAGCTTATTTTATCGATGGTATGAAGCGGGTGAAAAGTAGCATTAAGTTTATCATGGATATGGATATGAACTATCACGAAATACCAAGAGGCAGTACAGCATTCAAAAAGGTCACCGAGGTACATAAGCAATCACTGATAATCAACCTGCTAAAAGTAGAATTGATCACGTCCCCAAACAAATGCCTCTTAGCGTACTACAAGAAAAAACTACAGGAAACCGGGAGGGAAAACCTGCCCTATTTCCTCCATCTACCCAACGTACTTTCCCCTTATACCTTTCAGGAGGTGCCTTTGGAGCGCGAGCATGAAAACGAATCAACCCATATACTTTTGACGGGCAGCGGCAACCATTATGCGGATTTTAACAGTATTGTGGATGTGCTGAGAAGTGTCCTAAATGACTTTGGGAATAAAGTCAGGATTACATTTTTCGGGTGGAATGGCAAAAGCCCATCCGGGGACAACCTTTTAGAAGGAATAATATGCAGATTTGAGCGTTCAGTGAGCTTTATAGACTACTTTACCAAACTTCACTACCTCGATCCCGATATTCTGCTCCTGCCGTCCCTGGATATAGATTTTAATGTTTGCGGCAAGTCGGAGATCAAATACCTTGAAGCCGCCGCCCTGGGTGTCCCGGTAGTGGCCAGCAACAACGGCCAGTACAATGATGTTATTGTCGATGGTCATACCGGATTTTTGGCAGCGACATCGCAAGAGTGGCAGGAAAAAATTATTGCTTTGGTTATGGACAGGCACTTGAGAAAAAAGATTGGTTCAGCAGCGCAGGAATCCGCCTGGAAGAACCACTGTTTTACGAAAGTTTTTTCAAAGACCTTCGAAAGGGTATTTATTTAATCAAGAACTATGACTGTAGATGAAATTTTAGGGACACCAAAACTAAAGGCTGCTTATATATGGTTTCTTCAAAATTCCATACGTATGGAACGGGCAATATCGGTTAATGTCCCTATAGTACCTTCGGATATCAATCTGGTAAGCAATTATGACCGATCACTGGCTTACCTGTTAAAGGTAATGAGGCCGTTGATGAATGATGAATTGATCATTGTACGGATTGATGAGGTTTACGAAAGGCTAAAATCAACAATAGGTAAGGAAGGTATTCTGAAAGAAAGCACCGAACTGCTTATAATTGAGGAAGTCCTGAGTAACTAATAACGAATACAACAGTTACAATGTACCTGTCCTATGGCGCAGGTACATTCTTCCTCTGGCAAGAATGCCATGACCACTGCCTCCAACCGATTATAAGGTGTCAAGGAGAAACTATTTTTCAGACAATTAAACCTTTTTTATTTGACCTCATTAGTCTGTCTGGCTTTCCAGTTGATTTGGCAATCATGGGAGGAGAACATTGAGGAGTTGAGACAAATGGTTTTTCGACATCTTAAGGCAGCTTTAAAAGAAGCAGGGTTCAGCCTGTTCTGCAAGGGAATGATATAAAATTCATTTCCGTTGAGACAGATGATATAGATCGGTAAGTGAAAAACGGGTTCAAGCAAATTCCGAATTACTGGTTGCTTTCACATAAAAATGCCCAACCTTAGGTATTGCCCGGGCTTATTGGTCTTTGTATCTTGTTGACTTGGTATTACAACAAATTAATCCATTTTGGAATATGACGTTTACTCAAATTATACAAGATGAACTAACCAATTTGCCTTTAGTTAGACAAAAAGGGCATGATTTTCGTGAATTCTTATTTAAAAAACTCGAAGCTTTCAATACGCTTGTTCAGGAATCAAATAATCTTAGCGGTACTATTGACGGGATTCCTTTTAAGGAGCAGCTTTTCAAAAGAAGAAGTAATATATTGGTCAACGGGATAAAAGAAACGGTTAACAAATACTATGAAGGTGCTCCTCATAAAGCTTACGAAATCCTCTCGAAGACATTAAAATTGAGTGCAGTGATGTCTTATTTAGATAAGGAATTTAACATACCGCGTCTTTCCAGTTTCTTCCGTATAAGAGAGGTTGATAATAATTATCCTTTAAGTTCCAAGGAGATATTTCATATACCATTTCATATGCGAGAAAGAGTGGCTACGCAACGATTCAGTATACCAGGTTTGCCAACGCTCTATCTTTCGAATTCACTTTTTGTAGCATGGGAAGAGCTTGGGAGACCACCTGCTCACTTTATTCAAACTGCAAGATTTGTAAATGGTAGACAATTAAGATTGCTTGATTTAACCAATGATATTTATCAAAATGGACATTTAATTAAGGGAAATGAAGCACATGGATTTCAACTGCTTTATTTTGTTATGGTATGGCCACTTGTTGCAGCGTGTTCTATTAAATCCCCTGATAGGCACGTCCCTTTCAAGGCTGAATATATAATACCCCAATTGTTGCTCCAATGGATAAATAAAAATACATTGGATGGCGTCAAATATTCGTCAACTCACATTAATCCTCTCGTTCATAGACATCGAGGACATTTATACAATATAGCGATACCTGTAAAGACACATGATCAGTCAGTAGGCTATTGTGAGGAGTTGCTGACCCTGTTTAAAGTTACAAGTGTACTACCCATGCATCTAACACAATTTGCCGCGCCATATGGGCGGTTTTCAGAACAAGCTAGTGCTTCTGTTGAAGTTAATCCAGATGTTTATGAGCTTGAACTTATTTCGGACAAGAAACAAAATTACTCCGAAACAGCATTCGGTCAGATGGAACATTTGTTGAGAGATATGAAGCCGTATAAGTTAAGTGGGTCTTAGAAAAAGAAATAGATGCCGGAGGAAGTTCGATTTTTCTTATTTGTAGTTGGGAGGAGAGTGTTTCGGTTTTTTACTTAGTATCCAGTACTATTACTGAATGAAATTCATAAATGCAAAACTTTAAAATATGGCAACTCCAAGAGCAAAAACGCTACAACAAAAGTTGGGCTTTCTTGATGATGATCTGCGCAAACCTTTGCACGATGATCTGATGTTATGGCTTGACAACAATATAGAAACTGTTGTTAATCACTATTTTAGACCCACTAAAAATGAGATTGAAATTCAAAAAGAGGATCAATTTAAGAGACTTGACGAGGTGATTACTTATCAGAATAATCTTATTGAAAGGGAAGGAAGAGTGGATACATCATTGAATGCGCTTTCACTTCGTGAATCACTCAAGTCATCCTCTGAGGATCATGTTGGCAATAGTAACAATGAGAGTTCTTATAGTACGGTGTTGGCGAAAAAAAAGCTTGCCTTTATTGATGACTTCAAACGAAATCATTCTATTCCAGAGTGCCCATTTATAAGAAAAATCGAAAAAAAATGGGAATTACCTATTACTACAAATAATGTTGCAAAGTATGGAATCGGATTTATAGATTACGCCGCATCTTTTAATATACCCAAACTTTACCTCTATGGCCTGCAAAGGAATGAACGTATAAATAGCAGGGACTACGTAGGTATTGAAGAAGATAGATTGAAGTTTGGATTTGAAGCTCACAAGCACACTATTTACATTGAGGTGAAGACCGAGATCAAATCTTTGGGGGAGCTAATAAGACAGATCAATTTATACAAAGTATATCAGCCTGGCGAATACTATGTGTTATGCCCTAACAATGAATTTAAAGAAACTTTAGCCCAGCAAAATATTGGCTTTATAGAATGCCCATATCCAGGAAAATACGATTCCCAAACCTAACAGGTTGAGAGGCGTGCACACAAAATTATAAAATCATCCCTTTAGTTCAGAAGAGCTGTTGTCTCTGTCCTGGAGATCAGAATTTGTTCTTATGGAGTTTAGTCTTATTTTAAATCCAAAATGATTCAGAAATAGCATGATTTTAGACTGGAATTGGTTCTTTGCAGCTTTTGCCCAATGTGCTGCAGCGCTTATTGCCATACTTGGAGCATTCATAATCTCAAAATTGATTGGGGAGGGTGAAAAGGAAGAAAAATATGCCAAGATCATTAATGATTTGATTATTAAATATAATGATCTAACAAAACGGATTTCAGCCAGACATTTTGAGTGGTATGATCGTTCAACAATTCTGTATAGCCGTAGTATAAAAGATGCAATAACAAAAGGAGATTTTGACGAGTTATCCGATGATGAAATGATACCGAAAATGCGTGAGACAAAGCCAGAATTATTTGGAACAGAATCTGGTCTGGAATTGCTCAAAGAAAGAATTGAACAGTATAAACCCAGAAAAATAGATTATGAGGGCGTGTCTGTCACATTGCCTCCTATGCCTTTTTCAGATATTCCACCAAATGGTATCTGGGATAATCTTAATGAAGAAAAAGAAGTGATTAATCATTTAGAAATAGAGAGTAACACATTAATAGAAAAATTTAATGAGGTAAAACTTGATTTAACTGCATCAAAGGGCAATCTTGCCCCAATTAAGGTTACCATTTATATTCTTGCCATTGGTTTACTGTTTACAGTAATTTATCCTCTTCATTTTATGCCAATGAGAGCGAATGAAGTGCCTCAAATCGGATTTTCGGTAGCACTAGTTATAAGCAATCTCACATCTCTCAAAGGCATCCTATTAATTTTATTGACTTTAGTTATAGAAGGGATATTTGGTTACTTTTTATGGATTGTCAGTAGAATTGAAAAAAAGTATTTGAATACCTTCAATAAATTGGATGGCAAATATTTTGATATTTCAACCTATTCCCAATATTTCCGGGTTTAGGGTCCTTAAGTCACACATCAATGAATTGCATCTATTTTCACTTCTAGTTAAAAACATCGGACACTGTAATGGAAATAGGAAGCCTAATGTCTAACAATTTGTGAATCAACAAGCTAGTTAAAGGTGGATATTTTGAGTAAACAAAGTGTTTGCGAATAAGTTTCTTTATTTATACTTTAAGTTGCGAAAGCCTTTTTTATGGCTCTGGAAGATGCGGGTTAGCCAAAATGTTAAAGCTTGTCTTATAAAGAATAAAAAGAATTATGAGGGTACTGGTACATTGCTGCGATACCCGGCATTATACCCCCTAAAAATGATGTAAAAGTTGTAGTATGCTACAGGTGATCATTTTTAGCCTGGTCACCTTTCGGTCGGTTACAACGGGTTCTATCGCCTTGCAACGGTTATATGCGTCTATTTATCAGATATTTACAGTTTTACTGGTAGTCAAGTGTGTTCTGTAAGTATCTCTTTTTGAGATATTTAGTGTTCGACCAGCGTTACAGCTTACAATAGTCGTCTTATCCGGTAACCCCAAAGAGGCCATGCACCAGATAAACGGCTCAATTTATATGCCGTGCATACTATTACCTTACATTTAGAGGTCTAAAAGTCATGCTGCAAGCCTGTTTTTGGTCTCCCTAAAGGCAGTGCATCAATTTTTTTTCAACAAAAGTTACACCGCCTGCTACGTAAACTTTAAACTTGTAATTATCTGATATATAGATATTTATAAAATAAATAATTCCAAACGGATAAAATTTTTGTACCGGTCGCCCAATTTGGTGTTATTGAATTTTACTTACCGAATTCTATATTTACAACAGACAATTCAACGGGACTTTCAAACCGGCCATTCCTTAAAAGTCGAATGCCAGCCCTGCTTTCAAAATCTCATGGTAAAAGAAAGTAACCGTTACAAAAGCCTGCACAAATAAGACAGGCCCATCCGCCTTTTAAAAGGCGTTGAGATACCCTTAAGACTAAACAAGTATGATGAAAGGAGATGCTTCCTTTAAGCTTCGCTATGAAGCTTCGGAGGAGAACATTGACCACAAGCAGTTCAGCTACGTGACCTTTATTTTCAGAAATGAAAAAGGAGGTAAAGGCCGTGAGAATTTTGTAGTGTTTGAGCCATCAACGCCTAAAGCCAGGACAATAGCCAATTCTTTTGGCAAGAAGCGTTATGGTGATGCTTTCATCGAGAGCCTGGTAACTCCGAAGAATTACCAGAAAAAGGCAAGGGTATTGCTGGAAGAAGGCAAAGTGATCACGGCAGCCGACCTGACGAGCGAGGATGCCGGGAAAGCCGAAGCCATCAAAAAGACACTCCATAATGAACATGGAGTTTATACGCGTGAAAGTGCCGGGGACAATTATGAGGAACTGATCATTCCCATACCGGCAAAAGCAAAATATGAAGCTTCGATTGAACTGGTCAAACGGGAAGACGGGACGTACAGCTACGGGCTAACCCACGCCAAGGCTTTTGGCAGTTATACAGGAGAATCTTACGCCCCCAGCACAAACAGTCCCGTGTACCCAGACCGGAAATCAGCCCTAGAGTCTGCGTTAGGGAACCTGAAAAGGTTACTTGACATAGAACGAACTGCCAACGATGCCAGCCCTACAAAGGACAAAATGACGGGCATGGCATTGACGGCTATTGTTGAATTTGCCAGCGGTGAAGGCATAGAACTGACCGATGGCAATGTAGAACCAAAAGGAACAGAGAACAATGAGACAGAGATCCCCACCGCTGAAAAGTTAAAAAACACTTACGTGGCAGAAGATTTTGCAAGCAATGTTAGAATGCAATTGCTGGAAGGACAGCAGTATGATTTGCTGCCGCTTGCCCTTCTTACCATGGGCAGGAAAGATGTCAGGAAGAGGTCACTTAAGGAGGGTTGGACCGATTGGAGCTATGTGATCCGATCTGATGGTTTTAGGAAAAACCTTCCCAAAAACTTATGGGACTTCGTACCTGATAAACTGAAACATACTGCCAAAGAGGAAACTGTCACCTGGAAGCCCGACCCATTGGACAAAGGGCTTGCCAGGATAATGACACCTTTTACCAGCACCAAATCAGATTTGTGGTTGCTGATGGCAGTATTTTTTAAAGATCAGGGCATTCTTGCCACCGATCTTTATAAGCAGTTTTTTGTCTACTCCCCCAATCCACCTTATCGGGGTGCGTATTGTATGACCTATAGGTGCAACCTGCATTCATTGCAGTTGGATGATACAACAGAGAAAGTGGAAAATGTCGAAGCCCTAAAAGTCCACCTAACGGGGCCGGAGTTTAAAGGGATGTCCGTTCCGGCCGAGTTTCTGGCTACCTACAGGGTGGATGGCCAATCATTGCAGGCTTTTCTTAAAACACTCAGAAAAACCCGGCTATGGTACGAAGAGCGGTTTATTTTAATTAAAGCCGATACCATTTTCCGGGTTGACGTTAACCATATGCTTGCGTGCCTGACCGGAATGGTTAGGCTTGGCCACAACTCCCTGGAGATCGGCATTAGCCGCGATACGAATTCGATGTTGCTTGCCCCGGAGGGAATGCTTGCCCCGGCCATAAAACATGAGAGTAGCTATGCACTTGTGGAATGTCATAGCAATCAAAAGCTAGGCCACCCCAGCGGGAGGGGTTATCTATACTATAACCTCGAAACAGGCCAGCCAGAAACTACAGGTATTGCCGGCTCCCCGGAGGGTAACAATGATCAAGGTGGTGGACAGGAAGATCAGGAAACGCCTGAACCCCTCTCCAATAGTGAAGAGACGGTTCCGGAAACAACCGAAACTACCCCAGAGGAAACTGCTCCTTCAGAAATTATTGTAACTCCAGAGGAAACTACTTCTCCTGAACCCAAGGAATCTGACGATGACCCGGAGGTCGTCGCAGACTTTCTTGAAGAGTTGTTCAACCAGTTGCAGGAAGGCCAGCAATACCATTTGTTGCCCTTTGCCTTAACAACTATGGGCAAGCCGGAGGTACGTAAAGTTTTAGCTGCCCGGAATATTAACGACCTCGGTGTTTTGATAGCCTCAAAGGATTTCAGGGAAAACCTGTCGAACAACCTTTGGCAACTTATTCCTGACAAGTTCAAAAGTGCCGGAAAAGTAAAACCTGTAGACTGGAAGCCAGATCCAAGGGACAAAGATTTTGTGAAACTATTGGCAAAATTTACCAGTAGACAGACAAACCACCCTCAACTCATGGGTGTGTTTTTTGACGATGAAGGTATAGTGGCCAGTGATGGGCACAAAATGATTTTCATCAGCCAGCAGGAGACAGATTATCGGGGCATATACTGCATCACGCCAAGTTGTCGCAAAGGCATATTGAAAATGGCCGGTGAATTGAAAGAAGCCAGCCGGCAGGAAGTAGAGATCTTAAGAGTCAACCGGCCATACGTCACATACAAGAAGGGAATCATACCCGAAAGTTATGATTTCAGAGCAAAGCTAAATGTACCCTCACTGCGATCGTTCCTTAGAGCCCTTAAAAAGACTAAGCTCTGGTATATTGACCGTGTTGCAATATTTAAAGCCGGTGACCTCGTCGTAGGATTTGACCTTGATCTTTTATTAGACACGGTTGATGCCCTGCTTAAACTAGGTCATGAAGCATTGGATATAGGCATTAATGGCGGACAGAAGCCGAACATCATTGCCCCGGAAGGTAAGCTGGACCAGGCAGCGAAGCTGGAAACAGATTTCGGGCTGGTGATGCCTCACACACTAGGTGATCTGTTTGAAGGCAAACCAATGGGCAAGGGCTTTTTGTACTACAATTTCGAAACTGGTGAAGCGGAGACCTCCGGTGTAGCCGGTGTCCCTTGCGCCTGTGAAAAAACTGAAAAGTCCCAGGAGCAGGAAAACGTCCCCGCCCCGAATGAAGCACCCGAACTTGATGTAGTTGAAGATTTCAAGCCACTTCCAGGAGAAGAGGAAGAACCTGAACCTGATGCATTACAAGAACCCGGGCTACCTCCTAGCGAGGAGAACGAACCTGCTTTGGAGGACATCGACATAGACCCCGTTTACACGGGCGACTCCCCAGCGTTAACACCGGATTTTCTAAAGCGCTTATCGGCTGTTGCTGATGGCGAAATAAGCTTTGAGACCTATCAAAAGATCATCCGGGTTGCACAGTCAAGGCTGACCCTGGACAATATTTCTCCCTCGTTTCTGGACAGTCATCCTAAGATGAGAGACTTTTTAAAGTCGGAAGGCTACTTTTTCTACCTTCCAGCCGAAGATTACGGTTGGGGAACAGTTGATTTCAAAACCGTAGATCGTTTTAAGGAGCTGTTGCAGTTTATGGACGCAGAAGCCAGGCCAGCAACAGGGAAATATTTTGAAAACCCTGACGGATTTATAGATGGCTGGTTGTGGATCGGCAAAGGTGTCCGCGTGATTACTTTCAGAAATCCCTTGAAAGAACAAGGCTATGCCTTTGCAGTGTCAGTCCGGGGCTTGCACCCCTGGGTAGAGCCAGTGGTCAGGTTCATTGAAGAGCATGGCGGTGCACGAACACAAGAGCCACAGCCAGGCTTTGAACAAATGGAGTTTACAGCCCCGGAACCCCCTGGGGGACGCGAAACCCTGCTCTCCCACCAGGAAATGCTTGACCTGGTCGTCGCGCACATGCATGATATGTATTCAGAGGGCAAACGTGCTACCAAAGGGCAGATCGAAAAACTCGCCAAGCAGCTTTCTGTCCCCAATACGGGCATGATGTGGGAAGCCGTTGAATTAAGCTGGCTGATCTGGTATGCGATGATCTACATGCAAAAGGTTCCCTTTATTGTCAGGCTGAACCAAATGATCCGCTTTTGGGAGAAAATCCAACCTTCTTATGCTTATTCTGACAGCTCCAAGGAGCTTTACAGGCAATACAGCACCCCTTGTCCCATAGGTGCTATAATAGCCCAATACACGGACATGGAAAGAGCCCAAAGCATTTTTGATCCTTCTGCGGGCAACGGATTGCTGTTAGTTGGTGCCAGTCCGCGAAAAGTACACGCCAATGAGATCGACACCACCCGTCTGGAGTCTTTGAAATTCCAGCGATTTAAAACCATCACCAACTACAACGCGGCAGAACCCTTTCCTTCGGAGATGGCAAAGTCTTTTGATGTCGTAGTGACCAATCCCCCGTTCAGTCGGTGGGAAGATGATAAGTATAACAAGGAAGAAATCATCCGCAGGTATTTCAACAACCAAATTGGGCTTGCCAGGAACATCCGGCTGGAACACATGATGGCAGGCCTTGCCCTTCATTGTATGAAAGACAGCGGAAAGGCCGCAATTATCATCATGGGACACGTCTATTTCGATGATGATGGGTTCATTGCCAAGTACCGGCCTTTTTTTAACTGGCTGTACCGTCACTATTATGTAGATGATGTGATCAACCTGAACAGCTACAACCTATACAACAAACAAGGCACCATCGAAAAAACGATGCTGATACTGGTAGCAGGCCGCAAGGCTGAGCCGTCCGGTGTTGCCCCGCTCAAAAGTGAAGCCCCATCACTGGAAGGTATGGTGAACAGCTTTAGCGAACTATGGGAAAGGGTATCCAGCCATATTATGCACCCCTTGGAAAAAGTTATACAACAACTCAAAATAGAAACAGGACTATGATTTTTCTGAACAACCAATTAATGACAACTGAAAGCCAGGTCAGGCTTTACGCGGTGAGCAACCCGGTAGCCTTCACTAACTATAATGACCATGAAGCCGCCCTGTTTATCCGGCTGCATGAACTTATCGCAGCATCCCTGGAACAAGGCGAAAACCCTATAGGTATGATCGAGGACTATTTAGGTATTACCTATAACTCAGGTGAAAGTGTGGAAGAAATCGCCACCTTTCTGTTCCAGAGTGGCGCTATGGAAAAGGCGCTGTGGGACTTAAAAGACAACTGGTCAGTGTTCGACCCCTCACTACCTGAAGCCTCACTCGTTCGTGGCGGCCTTCCACAATCCGAAGGCCTGGCCATCTACCAGGAGATCACCCTAAAGAGCTACCTGGAAACCCTTTCAACCATTTTTGACCGATGAAGCCCATGCTGGAAGAACCTATAGAAGAATTATCGCCTATAAGCGTTGAAGAAGCCGCCGCCATGGCCGCCAGCCAGGATGCGCTGGTCACCTACGTACCCAAATCAAAGGCCACCTTTAAGATGGAGACACTTATTCCGAGAACCTTGGCCTTTGAAGTGCAAAAAGCCCTTAGCGCAGTGGTCAAAAGGCGTGGGAATATCGACAACTATGTCCGCGACCATTTGAAATATGCTACCGTACAGGAACTTTGGAACAGCCTGAGTGCCGAGCAGGTCGATGCCGTTGCCTTGTACCTGGAACAGTTCGATAAGGACATGGGGATCATTATCGCGGACCAAACCGGAATAGGAAAAGGTCGTCAGGCGGCAGCCGTTATCCGCCATGCGACCATGAACGGTTACCTGCCCATATTTTTCACCCGCAAGCCCGACTTGTTCACCGATATGTTACGCGACCTGAAAAGTATCGGCTTTGACAGGATACGCCCTTTCATCGTTAATACAGACACCAACGCCAGGATCAAAGATGCTGACGGGCATGTGGTATTTTCACCCTTGAGCCCCAACCAGCAAAAGGAGCTGTTGACAATCAGCCGGGAAGTTCCTACTGAAAGCCCCGAATCGATAGAATACCACAAGAGCATTAATAAACCCTTGCCCGACCCGGACAAATACCCAACGGTCACCCTGACCGAGTCCATTGACTATCTCCCTGAAGGATACGACTGCATTTTCTGTACCTATTCCCAAGTGCAGGCCGCGCAGCCCTATAAGAGATTGTGGTTGAGTCAGTTGGTTAGCCGGGGTGTTGAAGGCAGCAAGAGGTACAAAAAAGTAGTTTTTATCCTTGATGAGAGCCATATGGCGGGAAGCTTTGACTCGATTGTCGGGAAATGGATGCGCGAAGTACTCCCAAGAACCAAAGCCTGTTGTTTCTTAAGTGCAACGTTTGCCAAATACCCGGAAGTCATGCCCTTCTATGGCAAGAAGACCTCTATACAGGAGACCAACATGGAGGATGAAAAGTTCGTCGGGGCAATGCAACGCGGCGGGTTGGCACTTCAGGAAATCGTCGCCTCCAACCTGGCCGAAAGCGGGCAGCTCATCCGCCGACAGCGCTCGGGTGAAGGTATCCGCGTAGAATACCAAGTCCTGGACAAAGAACCTCAACGCAGCAAGAACCGGGCAAGTGTGGACAGGATTATCAGGCTCATGAACCAGGTAGTTGAGTTTGAAGAACGGTTTATTTTGCCAATCCTCAATGATATCCATGCCGAAACCCGCAAAGCAGGTGAACACATGGACAGCAGGCCCCAAAATTTAGGAGTGAAACAGGCACCCTACTTTTCACGGGTTTTTAATATTGTTGACCAAATGCTCTTTGCTTTGAAGGTCGAAGAGGTTGCCAAAGAAGCGCTGAGGCTTTTGCATGAGGACAAAAAAGTCGTGATCGCCTTTAAGTCCACAATGGGGGCTTTTTTAAAAGATTTGAACCTTGCCAGCGGCGATGCCCTGCAAAAGGAACAACTGGATTTCTCCCGCACACTCATGAAAGGCCTGGATTCTATTTTCTACTACAGCTATACTGACATTGCAGGCGAGAAAACCCGCATGCGCATTGAGCTGGAGGAACTCCCTGCCAATGGACAGCAGGCCTATCATGCCCTGAAAAAGGCCATGGCCGAAGAAGATACCGGGCTAACGATTTCTCCGATTGACCAGCTTTTGCACATCATTCAAAACACCCCTAAGCCTGCCCACCTTGGAGGCCATAACGGCAAGACCTTCCGGGTGGCCGAAGTGACAGGCCGGAACCAACGCATTCGCTTTGAAGCTGACCAGGCAATCGTTGAGGCCTTTCGGGCTGATACTGAAAAATCGTTCCGGTTATTCAACCAGGGGCATTATGATATGCTGCTAATCAACCAATCTGGCAGTACAGGGTCTTCCGCCCATGCATCAAAAGACTTTGAAGACCAACGCATCCGTGCCATGATCATTCACCAGTTCGAATTGGACATCAACACCGAAGTCCAAAAACGTGGCCGTACCAACCGTACAGGCCAGGTTGAACTTCCTGAATATTATTATGTCACCAGCGACATCCCGATGGAGAAAAGGCTAATGACCATGCTGAAAGCCAAGCTTAAAAGCCTGGATGCCAACACCACGGGATCGCAAAAGACCAATGATGATACACTCAAAAGCCCTGATTTTTTCAATAAGTATGGAGACAAGGTAGCCTGGGAATGGGTGTCGGACAATCAAGGCCTGGTGGAAAGAATGGGATGGCCTACTTATCACAGGGTAATAGGGAAATTTGGAGATGTAAGCTATGTACGGAATGATAGCGATGAAGGTGCCATTAAACAAGTAACGGGACGTGCCGGCCTTCTAAGTGTTGCAGAGCAGGACAAGGTGTATAACGACCTGCTCTCCCGGTATGAACACCGGATCAAGTGGGAGAAAGAACGGGGCACCTATGACCTGGAAACAGAATTTTTAAAGTTGGATGCCAGGATAGAAGCCCAAGTTTCTCTACCGCAAAGGCAGTGGTGGCAATACCCCATTTGGCCGACATACGGTGCGGGAAGTGAGCATCGTCAACAATATGCGCAAGCCGCTGACCAAAGACCAGGTAGAAGCACTCATCGAGCGCCATCTCGGGGATATGAAGCCTGACCAGTTGCAAGCCGAGCTTACCCACCAGGTCAATGAAAACCATGAAAAGGTAGTGGAAGAGCGCAGGGCGAGCCGCGAGGAGACAATCAATAAGCTGAAGGAAGAACTTGAAGAGCTGGAAAAAATGCCGGCAGATAAAGAAAATGCCGAAGCAGACAAAAAAGTGGAGCGGCAGAAAGCCAGGTTAACCGCCCTGATTGAGGAAAAAGAACGCTCGATGGGTGAATATCTTAAAGACCTGGAACGTACCAGGGAGGTACTGATCTCCTCCATTGACTACTGGCCCGCCGGACAGGTGGTGAAAGTACCTGTTCCCGCTACTTTGCAAAGCAGCCTTGGCTTTTTCTGCGGGATCAGTGTTGATCGAAGCAAGGACAACCCCTTTACACTGGGCAATGTGACCTTTCTGTTTGCCGTCGCAGACCAGCGCTCCCTGGTGGAAGTAAACCTGTTTGGCGAGGGGTTGAGCGAGCTACGTAACATATATGCCGAGAGCAAAGATGTTACCGAAGAAGAAGTCAGGGAGGCCAACGAAAATTGGAATGCCATGATTAAAGCGGCCTCCATGTCGCGCGAGAAGCGCCATATCCTTACTGAAAATTTAGTGGCTGCTGCCGATTCAATTGGTATGTACAACAAGCTGGCGAGATACAACACCATCGACGGGTTTATTAAGAACGGTATCCTTATGTCAAGGAATTACGGCGATAGCGAAGACAGCGAATCTGCTTTGCTGCCCGTTTCTGATGCACTCGAAGCACTGATGGAATTTGAGACCGGGAAGACCTTTATTGACAACGCGGGACGCATACGCCTGGAAAAGATGGATAGTAACCATTTCCAGGTCTTCATTATGAAGAAAGGTAATTTTTCGCTTCACACTGACGAAAGATTGCGCCAACTGATCTTGCGCAAGGCAGGCCAAAGTGAAGATGAGTTGCCCGATTTTGTGCAGAACGCCGCAGAGATGACTGCCGTATTGCCAGTCAGCAACCTTGGATCCTTCCTCAAGCAACTGGACACCCACGGCCTCCAGTATTTAGGTGAAGCCCGACAGCTCGAAGAATGGGAAATCGAAAATGAAGAAGACTGGAAAAAGCGTACTGATCGCCCTGACGGCATTTACATCTACGAACTACAGCGCCCTTATGGGCAAGGCAGTAATCCTACCAGTGGATTTCGGGAATATAAAGAGCCTTCACCTGCCCATGCGTTTGGCCTGGTGATCTATAGCCGGCCGCTAAAGGATAAAGAGAAGTACAACTACTCCCTGGTGCCGGTTTTTGAGGATGCCTCGGAACCTTACTTTCAATGGAAGGCGGCCATTGAGAATACTGCTATTCACGATGAACTTATAGCAACCCTAAAAGCTGTAAAAAGCAAGCCTGTTGAATCTATCATTGAAACCCTCGGGGTATTTATACTGAACAATGCCCATGAGGACGGCAATTTGGAGTTTGTCTTTGGCAGGTATGGTGTTCAGGAGCTGGGCATGGCCGCCTATGAAGACCTGATCGGAAAGATCACCATCCTGGACGAACTCATTATACAACTTAAAATAGAACTGGAACTGGTATGAGAAAAGAATATAGAATTGATGTGCCTGAGGCCGAAGACATTCCCCAATTCGTGAAGGTATTGGATGACCTTGCAACCGGAAACAATGTTTTTCTGGTTGGCGGTGCCGGAACCGGCAAAACTACGTTGGCAGAAAAAATCTCTTATTCCCTTTTTGGCAGGCAGGAAAATGACGGTGAAGAGCTGCCCTACGTCATAGTCAACTGCAATCAGTGGACGAGTCCCATCGATCTGATCGGTGGCCAGACCATCGAAGGCTACAAAGAAGGCCGGCTTATCAGGGCATGGCGTGAAGGCAAGATCCTTATCCTGGAAGAGATGCCGAAGTTAGATGCAAACACGGCGGGGATCCTTAATGATGCACTGGCAAAAAGCGCCAAAGATGGGGCTATCATCTTTAATGGTAAAAGCGAACCCGTAAAAAAACACCCGATGTTTGGTTGCATGGCAACAGGAAACGTACTTGGCAAAAGCCTCAGCAGCAGCTACGTTGGAAATAATGTCCAGGACGCTTCATTGCTTGACAGGTTTAGTGGCTGCATTTACAGAATTGGTTTCAATGAGAAACTGGAGCGGCACCTCGTATATCCGGCTGTTGTCGATATATGCCTGAAACTTCGAAAATCCATCCTCCGGTATGAAGGCAAGGGTGCAAACGATGACGATACAGAGGACATCATGACCTTGAGGACCATGATGAACATGCAGCGTACCTACGAGCTGGAAATGAAAAGGGAGCTGGGCATGGTCAAAAAACTACCCAACGGAAAAACGCTCAAAGATGCTTTGGAAAGCTATATGAATACCATGAGCCAGGACAAGGCCAGGAAGGTCGCTGCCGAAGTAAACCTGGAAGCCTTTTACAACTCCTATAAAGGCAAGGCCATGAAAGATGTGTTCCAGATTGAATATAAACGCAGACAAGGATAGTGGAGCTTAATAAACATACTGTTCGCTCAGGAGGTGACACTTACAATTATCTGGAATTTGACAGTGTCACTGATTTCCACCGTTTTGTGGACAGACAAGCCGAAATGTTGTCACTGGAAAATGCAGCACGATGGCGCGGAGAAGTAAGCCATGCCCATTATGAACTAAGCAATGGTACAGACTGGTATGGTGAACCACAACCGGCAAGTATTGATGAGCTGAATGAACATGAGCAATTTTCAGGGATCCATCTGGCGGAGCAATTGCGGCCAAAAATCCGGGAATATTTATACCCCTACCTTGAGCATCTGGACCGGGAGATACTTCCTATACCGAGAATGGCCTATAATGACCGGGGTTTAGGGGTCTTCTCTTTTGACCGGGCGGCTATGAGCCTGCAAAGGTTGGAAAGGGTCAACCTGTCCAGTAAACTGGACAAAACCAACAGCCAGCTTAATATCGAATTAGGCAGGACTCGAATTGTTACAACCGTTAAAAAGGCCTATGCCTGGTTTGAAAACCGTAATAGCTCTTTGCCGGCCATACGTCTGTACCTTTTGGCAGGTGGTAACGCTTCTGTCGAGGGCCAGGACATGCTATATACAGGTCTGGCCTGCAGCGAGTTGGTAGCATTCCTGGAACGGCGAAACATACCGGTAGAAGTGAACGTGCTGGTGGCCAGCATTTTTTCCGGACAGACAACCGTAGGTGTTGTGCGGGTAAAGCGTTTCCAGGACAAAGCAGACCTCAATCAAATCCTCCTGATGAGTTCCGATCCCCGGTATTTCAGGTTCAGGGGCTTCAAGGCCTTGATTGCCCTGGCGGACTACTTTGACCTGGTCATCCCTGACGGGCTTGGAAGACAGCAGCTAGGAATGAGCGACGGGTTTGTCAACGCCCTGGATAATGGAGGCTTTGTATTTGGGCAGCGGTATTCCCTGGAGGCAGCAGCTCTTGAGGTAAAAGAAATTATTGAACTATACCGACTAACAAAACTCAATGGCTTATTCAATTAACAGCAATATCATCAACAGGATCATGGATCATGGCCGCAAGCTGACAAAGGGTTGTGGTACCCATTGCCGGGACTTCCGGATCATGACTTCACCCATGAGAAAGGGAACTCTGGTTTTGCGCTGGACAACCATCAATATTGACAATCCCGACAGGCCGGTGCAATGCTTCCGCTATGCCTGCTTTGACCGGCGCGGCAAACCATTGCAATGCTCGGTGCATTATGCCGACAATGCTGAGGCCAATGAATTTTTTGAAAGCCTGAAAACCCATTACCAGCAGGTTTTCTCCAATGACCATAAACTATCAAACTATGTATGAACTGGAAAAAGTAAACCCCGCAGACCTGAACAAAATACAGGTCAGAAAACAGGGCAAGATCATGGAGCTGACCGGGAGCAAATTTGATCCTGCCAAGGCTTATGAAATGATCAGCCGGGAGACTGGAGGATTCAAACAGGAAGTAGACAAAGCCAAAGAGGCGGATGCCCTGTTCATTCAGCTATTAAAACGTGAAGGGATCGCTCTGCCAGGTGACAAACCAAAGAAAGAAGACGGGAAGAAACCAAGCACTAAGACGGACAATGAAAGCCGCATCCGGATCCAGGAACAGGAACGCTCCCGGGCGATTGAGATACTTCAACTAAAATTAAAACTAGCAGCATAACAATGGCAACAATAAAAGACCTGTTAGCGCTGGACTTTAGTAAGTCCGAAGCTGACAATATATCCGCTCTAAAAACAGCGATTGACAAAATTATCGAGGACTACAACCATGAAGAAGATAAGGAGTTCTTTGAAAAGGAAGCGGCAAAAAATATCGATGCGCTTTACAGCATGGTGGAAGAATATGCCCCGGAGGCGATTCCAAAAGCCGATAAAGAAAAAAGTGAAGCCAGTGGAAAAGAAAAGGCTGTAAAAGCTTCACCAGGTAGTTCGGACGGACTGAGAAAACTGGTTGATAAAGTCATCCGTGAACTTGACGAAATCAGGGATGACCATCCGGGTAGTGACCTGGAGGACATCCTTGAGAATACGATGTACGGGCTACAAAATGCCTTGGAATCTGAGGACGAAAACCTACCAAAAGGAATAAAGAAGGCGGTAGAACCTTATTTGAGCTGGGAGAAAACCATTGAACACAACCAATTGATCCGGCTGGGGTCTGTAGACCTTTCGGTAAAAGAAGGCCGGGAACAAGTTGCTAAAATCATCGCTGGCCTGCTTGCAAAAATTGGTAAAAAGAAGCCAAAGCCAAATAAACAGCTCCCCAAAAATGGGAACAGTAAAAAAAGCAAGGCAAAGCCAGAACTTACCAAAGCCCTGATCCGAGAAGTAATAGATGAGCTGACCGACCTGGGTATAGACTTGAAAGGTGAATCAGAAATTGTCATAGCCAGCGCAAGGATGGACCTGGAAGAAGCCCTTGACAGCAACGGTGACGAGCTGGAAAACCTGGTAAAAGAGGCTATACAAAATTTTCGGGATTGGCTCGATGAAATCAGGGAAGATCCTAAAGCCACATCTGCAATAGCCTTAGTCAACAAGCTAATAGTTGCCCTGGGTGAAAAGACTATCCCTGAGGTGGTTCCATCAAAGAGGGAGAAATCAAAGCAATTTATGGAAAAGCTGGAAGGCATTGAAGGGGACATAGAGGCCTGCCGTGCCGTGATCAGGGAGCATAACCGGAAGAAACGTGAAGCAGAAGGCCCAAAACCCAAAAAGACAAGGTACACGCAGCTCCGTGAGAAACTTTTGGCAGTGATCAGCATTATTCCCGACAAGCTGAAGGACGACCAGGAAGTACAGCAAAAGACCGAAGGGATTTTGTTGCATACCCACCGGGAGCTGGTGCGTGCCTGGGGTATGAGCAAAGTGAAAGCCAAAGCCGGTGCCAATGCTATCAAAGAGAAGTTTGATGCCCTGGAAGAAAAAACGGCAAAAGAAGAGAGAAAAACTATCCTTGCGCGCTGGAAAAAAGACCTTCCGGATGTTGACAAGCTTGTGCCCAAAATCAGCAAAGATAAACAAACGCTGAAAGAAGCGGCTATAGAGGTAATCAACCATCTTAAACAGGCGATTGCTTACTTTGAAGATGATCCCGCCAAGGCCGCGAAATACCTGAAGGCGCATTTTGAACAGGAGCAACTGGAAAAGCACCTGCCAAAGTATGTAAAAGAAGCCCTTAAACTTTAAAGACTTTATATCATGCAAAACAACGATTATTTACACCTGGAGTTTATGGGCATCAATGGACTGGCCATGGACTCCTTTTCCGAAGGCTTACGAAAAAAGATAAAGCTGTTCGGTATGATGCTTTCAGGCCTGGATGAAACGATAGGTACTGATGCGCTGGTATTACGCGATAAGCTGGGAAAGCTGGACAAAGAAATCTATGGTGACATGCTGGAAGAGTATGAGGAATACCTGGAAAATAATGAAATAATGGAAGGTTCTGCATCCGACAAGCCTAAGACCAAATCGGACAAAGAGCTTCTAGAGCAACTATGGAAAATGGGCAGAAAGAAAGGCTTGCGAAGGTCAACGCTCAGGGACATGGGGTTTCAGGTAGAGCTTTCCAGGAACCGGGTAAGTGTTGGCAACTTTCGACTGGAGCGCACCGGGATATTTGTGCATACCTATGACCTGGTCAGGACTTCATGATGAAGCATCAATATCAGGTGAGCATCTTTTATAGTACCCCCACAGGCAGGCCTTCCCATGCAACCATCAAGGTGGAAGCCGAGGATGAGTTGCAGGCCGAGAAGCTTGCCCGGGGTAAATTCTATAGTAAAAGAAAAAAGAAAGGCTACAAGATCAACGGTGGGGACGTTTACCGTCTCAGGTAAAACAACAGGAATAAACCTGAAATTCATATAAATCGAAGGATAGTAAGGGGAATTTGGCCCGTTTTTACTCAACCAAATTTCCGGCATACGTTAAAAACTGACTATGGAAAACCACGCAATCACCAACCCGAGAAAGGACTACAACTATAACCAGTTGCATGAAAACCTTGAAAAGGTACTCGGAAAAATAGGTCTGGTAAATACTGTAAAACTTTTACGGAGTGTGGCTAATGACGAGGATGTACAAGTGGGCGATCTGGACCGGACAAATGCAATAACACAGTACATCATTGCTCAGACCATCAGGGTCTTTGACCTTACACCCAAAAAGTTTTATACCAGCAATGTCAGGGAGTACCGGGATGCTAGGATGGCTGTTTATCACTTGCTCAGAAAGCACACAAATGAAAGTTTCGGCAAAATCGGTGAGCGGTTTAGCCAGAATAAACGCAATGTGATCTACTATAGCAATAAATGCTCAGAGATCCTTTCGGTTGCGCGGTACCATCCAGTGTTCCATGACCGCTATCAAACCATTGAATATCAAACTATCACATTCATTTCAAAATTACAGTAAACACCATGGTAGAAATAAAAAACGAAATAGAAGAAGCACTAAGCCAGAACTTTGCGGACATCGTATTTGAGGAAATGGCTGACGAAATCGAAAGTCCATTAAACCAGCCGGTCAAAGAAAAGGACATTGCTAAAATAGAGCTGGAAGTTCCGGAACAGACTGACCAGGGGGAAGCTGAAGGTATGGACGAAACCCCTGAAAAGGAAATATGGGACTATGATGCACCAGAGCAGGAGATCAATGAGGATTATCAGGCCACCCCGGGAGATGATACCATGGATGATGCTTTTGAACTTCCTACGGCTAGCGCAAAGCAGGTGGCCGATACCTTTATGGGCATTACCGATAACCTCATGGAAGTGGGCTGCGGCTTCTTTGTGAAGATCAAGAAGCACAAGGAATTCTATGAGTTCGATGAAATTGTACAGGTCATTAATGAGCAGAATGAGCGAAACGTTAAAAGGCTCATGCTGGATGAGGAAGATAAAGCCCTGCTTCGCCCATTGCTTGTTGCCATTGTCAAAAAGAAGAGTACCAAGCTCACACCGGAACAACAATTGCTGGGCGCTGCTTTGTCCATACTCATGAAAAAAGGACAGGCCGTAATGGAGATAAGGGCGGAAAATAAAATGCTTGTAGAGCGTATTATGGGTATCATTAAAGAAGAAAGAAATGCTGAACAGGACTTTGCAAACGGGAAGGCTGAACCTGACCAGGGTATTGACCAGAAAGATGTGGAGACTCCGGTTATGGAAGTGGTAGACGATGCTGAAATGATCGAGGCTGAATATGCAAATTAACCATCAGGTAAGCCGTGCGCCGGTTAGAAGGACTGAAGATTTGGAACGCCAGCCGATGGTCTTCCTGGTCTGTGGCGAAACGGGCGTGGGGAAAACCTATCGCAACAAGCTGGAGATCCTCAACTACATGCGTGATAACCCGGCAACCGGAAAGGTTGGGCGCAAAGCCCTGGCTTTCGATACCAATGATGATGACTATACCTACAAAACTGTTAGCCCAGACCATCTCAAATCGCTTGTCAATGTGCAGGCAAGAAGGATCAGGCCGTTTAATCCTGATGGCAGCCCAATGGATGATGATGAGAAGAAGGCGGTAGTTGCTAAAATCCTCAAGCACTTCAGAAATGGGTTGATTATTTTGGACGACCTTGACCATTACATGAGTGGAGCGAAGGGCCAGGCAATGATCGGGGCATTGTGTACGATTCGGCATAAGGGAATAGACATCCTGTTAACCCATCAGTCCATCGCTAAGATTACCACCTCCGAGTGGCAAAACTGTTTCTGGCTCCGGCTCCATCACCAGGTTGACGACGTTACCCGGTACAGGGAAAGGATCCCAAAATATTATCTGGTGCGGATAGCGCAACTCATTGTTGATGAACAGTACAACCTTGCATCAGATGCCTTTGCCCAGGGAGCCATTGATGACACGGAATATAAAAGGCGCAAAAGTTATTATGTGTATGTCAACATCAGAAACCAGAAGATCCGGGGGTGTAGCAGGGCAGCTTTCATCAGGGCGGCCAAAAAATACATAGATCAGGAAGAAAGTAAAAAGGTCAGGATGATGCTTAATGAAAGGGATTTTAAGGACAAGCCGGTTTATAAAACAAGGAATGATGCAATTGTCAAGTTAATAGCTGAATACCTGAGGTACCATGACGATTGTAGTAATATTTGGAATAGATACACCAACTATGGTGGACATAGATGAACTTCGGCGACAATTAACGGAACTTGATAAAATTATTGAAGAGCTGAAACAGGAAAACTTCATGCTATAAGCAATTCATTACTAAAGGATATTCTGAAAACAAAGAAGACTTAGTGGATTTTTTCAAATAAGTAGCTGTCATAAAAGCAAAAAGAGTAAGGATTATGAACGCGATAAGCCGTCTCTTGCCTTACTCTCTAAATACCGCTCCTGTTTAATAGTAAATTCCTTATCAGTCTGATTTACTGGAGTGATTTAGGTTGCGATCGGAAAAAAGCCAGCCCCTTTTCGGTAACTCGAAGCTCATAACATTTTTTACCAGCAGGCCTGATTTCAATAAATTGATGCTCTTCACAATAGCTAATGGTATCCCGTGAGGCTTTTGAGGCTTCTGATAACTGGGATGCAGGTACCAGGATGTACCCTGTTGTGGGATTGCTTATATCTCCAGAGGCAGATTTAAGAAGCTTAATTAATTCAACGATTGTTAAATCTTGTTGTAACCGATTTGAGAAGTTGATCATAGTCGCGAATATAAGTTATTAGCTTGGGGGATAGTCAACAGTCTTTCTGCAAAATTTTTAAGGAATTGACCGACAAGCGTATTTTGTATGTTATCATGGATAAACAGGATTTAGCTCAAAACACTCTGGGCATTGTGGCGCCTTCTTTGATATTGTCGAAATCGCCTTTCCGCAGCCATGATAACATCGTTCATTATAGTTTCATCTCCCTAGTTAGACCAGGAACCATAAAAACTTCTGCAATAGGGAGCTAGGGGATCACACTTTATTGTTACTTGGCACCTTATGCAGTAGCCATTCATAGTGGTGTGTCTTTTATCGTTACAATGCTTTGTGAAGTTGATCGCTTTCCTCTCAGAGGCTCGGATTATTGACTCGGACCCCCTCCTTGCGTCTTCGTACATGTCTACATCGGCAATAGAATTTATAAAATTCCCATCTCCCTAAAATAATTTTTCCTGCTAAATTCTCACTTTATTTTCCGTGTTCATTAGGAAATTTGTCGGCAATTAGATTTAGTTTAATACCGTGTTCTAAATACGCCTTTAGTCCATCCAACACTGTCGTGAAACCGCTCGTGTTGTCTTTGATCGCTTGAATTAAATCTTCACCGGTTTGGCTAAACCCATAGTTTTTAATCACTACATATGTCTCTTCATCCGAAAGGGGGGTAAATACAAAATCTACAATTGTTGCAGGGCTGTCCCATTCGACGGATATTTTCTTTTGAGGATCAATTTCTTTGACTCTTATGGTATCGGACACTCCATACGTTTCCCACTCCCAGGTTATGGTTTTACCCGTCTCAAGCTTTCCACTAGACTTACTAAACCAGAACTTGGTCGTGATAGAAGGGTCAATGAACGCCTGAAAAACTATTGAAATTGGCTTTCTGATAAGCATCTGTGCTTCCACGACCGGTATTTTGTTCTCCATTTTAGTTAAAGTATTTTTTCTAAGTTGCTCTTTATTGTTAATTGTTCAGAATGCACTTAACCCTTCACTTAATTTATTCAACGATTTTCTTGAGTCCATCTATTACCACAGCCCAATTTTCAGAAGAATGTTTTGCTTTTTCTTCATCATAATTAGATTGTGTTATAGTCAGCTTTGTTCCCATTTCTATTGTTTTCACTTGGTACGTAACCAAAAGGTAATTTTCCGGTTTATCCTCCAAGCCGCTCCAACTACTTAAATAGCTGTATGAAAGTTTGCTATGGGGAACAAATTCCATGACAAAGCCCTTGTCAGTGTAGGATGAACCTTCATACTCTCCAGTCCAAAGAATAGGGCTACCTATTTTCCAATCTGTTTCCTGATTCGAGCCAAAGAAGTATTTCTTTACAATTACCGGATTGATCAAAGCATCCCAAACTTTTTCTATTGGAGCGGCAATTTCAGTTTCATAAGTAGATTTGAATTCTTTTTGCATATTATTAATTATTAAAATTTGTTGCAGCATGTTGATGAACATAGCTTTTGATTGGCCCAAAGCTGAAAAATAGTCTATATTAAAATCGTTAACTCGCTTTAGACATTTAACCGTTAATTCTAACCCTTTTTTGGTTAAGCTAACTACTTTTGTCCGTGTGTCCTTTAATTGTTCTGATCGAGTTACCAGTCCTTTTTTTTCTAATGTCCTTAAAACGGTTGAGGTTGTCATTTTGTCCATTTGGGCGGCACCAGCAACAGCAACTTGGATTGTTTCTTGCCTATTCTGGATCAGCCAATAAATAGCAGTCAATACCGTCATTTGTGGGGAGGTGACACCATAATCTCCAATTAATAGGTTTTTTCTGTTCTGCCAATCAATGAAAACCCGCCATAGAAAATAGTCTGGACTATCATTATCATCTCTAAACTGGAAATCATTGTAATCAAACATGGTTATTAAATTGTAAGTACAAATATAGTAAGTTAACTTACTATATACCGAAAATTGTTGGAATTATTTGCGTTATGAAATATTACTTGGTTATTTTAAGTGAAATATGAATAGTAATCCCGATTGCTTTTAAGATGAAATAGACGTTACGACTTGTTGAGGTTCAGCTCTGGATCTAATTGCCGTTATTTTCAATCAAAATATGACCTATTTCCTTGGAACTGTAAGGTTTTGATAAATGCTGATTGAACCCCGCTTCTATCGCTTTTTCCTGTGCTTCTTTATGGCTATAACCTGATGCGGCGATCAAACAGTTTTTGTAGCCACTTTTTCGTAGCGCTCTTGCAACTTCGTAACCTGACATATCCGGCAATCCAATATCAACAAATGCCACTGTTGGTTCCTTATCCTGAATCAATTTTACAGCATCTTTTCCATTGTCCGTGGAGTACACTTTACACTTATGTTTTTCCAATAGTTTGGAAAAAGTTGATAAAATATCAGGATTATCATCAACTAAAACAATTACAATATCCTGAGGTATTTCTGCTTGGGTCTTATCTTCTTTTGATCGATTCAGTTGGATACTACCGTTAGCCACATGAAAGCATATCTCAAAAGTTGTGCCTTTGCCTAATCCACCACTATCCACTGAGATAGTACCACCATGCAATTCAACAAGGTTTTTTACCAATGCCAAACCAATACCTAGACCTGATGCAGCTGTTCCTTCCGGAGTAATCTGATAAAATGGTTCAAAAATACTGTTTAATTGATCAGGTTGGATACCAAAACCATTATCTGTAACCTGAATACAAACATACTTATCTTTTTTCCATGCTTTGACTTTTATCTGACCACCCTCTGGTGTGTACTTGCAAGCATTGCTTAGCAGATTCAAAAAAATCTGTTCTAATCGTGCAGGATCTGCATTGATATAAAGATCATTTTCAATATCCAGATCCAGTTTTTGATTTTTTATGTCACACTGCCTATGTATGGTAAGTAATCTACTGCTAAGTATTTCACTGACATTGACCAGCTCTAATTGCAATCTTATTTTATTACGTGATACCCTGGATAGGTCCAGCAGATCGTCCAGAAGTTTGGTCATGGTATTAATGCTTCTGGACATAGTGTCGATTACATCCTCTGATTTGGCAATTCCAGTTTCCACGATTTCAGCACTTCCTTTAAGAACAGCAAGTGGATTACGTAATTCATGACCTAAAATAGCCAAAAACTCATTTTTTCGTTTGTCGGTTTCTTCCAAACGTGTTACAGCGTCCTTAAGGGAGGCTTCCAATTCTCGTTGTTCAGTAATATCTGTGTTAGTGCCAAACCAGCGAATAACAGTTCCCTCTTGGTTGGTAATAGGCATAGCCCTGGAGAGGAACCACCGGTAATCTCCTGAAGCGCTTCTTAAAGGAAATATGTCCTCCCACTCCTCTTTCAATTCCAGGTGTTTCTCAAACTTTTCGGTCACACGGTCAACATGATCAGGATGATGAACCTTCTGCCACCCCCAACCTTTCATTGCATCTAACGAAGTACCAGTATAATCATACCATCGCTGATTGTACCAGAATATGTACCCTGTTTCATCGGTCATCCAGGCAAGCTGAGGAATGGCATTTGCCATAGTTCTAAACTGTTCCTCACTATTGTAAAGATTTTCCTGATGTTCTTTTGTTCTTACTGCTGTAGATAGCATATTAGCTACTGATACCAGAAAGTTGGCGTCATCTATGGTATATTTTTCATGCTTTGTGCTATGTACACCCAACACTCCAAACGGAGGGTCGGAGTGGTTGATGACGCAACTCATGCCGCTGACCACCCGATGATTTATTAATAGATCAGGGCCTGTAAATCGCTTTTCTTCTGATAGTTTTTTAACGATCACTGGCTCATTGGCCATTAAGGTATACCCTGCCTGAGAGTCTCTATCATCGGGGACAGTAGCTTTACCTACCAAACCTTCTTGCCATCCTATTCCAGCTACCATAAGCAGGTTCTGTTGTTCGGGCTGATACTTTAATACCTTGCAATAGTCAGCGTTCAACACATGTGCAACTTGTCGAACAGCCTGGTGCATCAATTCTTTAGGATCTGTACCGTTAAGGGCCAGCATTCCTAGTTTTGCCACCACAGCCTGTTGCCGCTCGCGTCCCTCTGCTCGGTGGGAAAGGTTTTTGATTTCGGTGACATCCTGAAAGACCAGTACCACTCCCTCAATTTTGCGTTCCTCCGTCCTATATGGTGTTATCTGTCGGATATACCACCTTCCATCATAAGAGCATTTCTCCTTTTTTATAGGCTGAAAATTATGTAATACTCTTTTACACTCCTCTGCAAGATCATCATCCACCAAATCCCGACCTAAAGAGTATATTGGACGACCTATATCCTTAGGGCCCATTTTTAAAAGTTGTTCTGCGGCAGGGGTGTACCGTTGAATCTCCAAAACCGGATTAAGGAATATTGTAGGAAGATCTGTACTGGCAAAGAAGTTCTCAACATCGTTGTTGGCATTTTGCAACTGTTGTATCTTTTCTTTTAGTTGAGAATTTACGGTGCTTAACTCCTCATTCAAAGAGCGTAATTCTTCAGAGCTGGCTTCAAGCTCTTCGTTGGCAGACTGAAGTTCTTCGTTGGTAGATAGAGCCTCTTCATGTGATGCCTTAAGCTCTTCGGTAGTTGTTTCAAGTTCTTCTATAGTATTCTGAAGCTCTTCCCTTGTCTCGGCAAGTTCCAATTCCAAGTTTTGACTTACATGTGTTTCATCAGCGCTCGTCACCCCTTCTATATGTTCATAATCAGCCTCATCAAGTTCTTTAAACACTATACCGACAGTCTCGTCCATGAGGTGTTCATCGTATAAAGGAATCAGTTCAAGGCAAATTGTCCTCTTATGATGAGGTTGCTTGCTTTCAGAAGAGATGTCACAGTGAAAAATAAGCTTTTCACTACTTTTCTTTACCTTATACAATCCACTCCGCAATCGGGATCGTAATTCTGGAAGTACAAGTTGGGTAATATCATGACGCGGTTCACCTGTAGGGACAATCAAATATGGCTTTAGCTCTCCATGATAGTATAGCACATGATTATCGCGATTAACAACTATCATAGGGGGAACTACAGCTTTCAATATTGACTTTCGTATTCTTTCCGACCGGGTAATTGCAATCCGGTCCTTGCCTACTTTAAATGTCTCAGGTCGGTCGGTGTTGTTTTTAATTCGTTTCCCCGTGTGGAATGTTTGGTAGCTTCTTTTTTCTTCGAGGCCAGGTATTTTCTTATAAATTCGCCATTTTTTTGAAACTGGTTTAAAAAAGTGTGACCTGTTCCCAAAGGACTCGGAGCTACCTAAAAATAAATAGGAGTCACCCTCCAATGAAAAATAAAAAGAATCCAATACCCGTTCCTGTACCTCTTTTTTAAGATAGATCAACAGGTTCCTGCAACTTACAAGATGGATATGGGAGAACGGAGGATGAGTAGCCACATTTTGAGTCGCAAAAGAAATAAGATCACGAACCTGCCCCTTTATCTTGTAGTAATTTTTATACCTTACAAAGTATTTATCCAGGATTTTTTTTGGCACTTCTCCCGCTACACTGGCCGGATAAATTCCTTTTCTCGCCGTTTTTATGGCATCTTCATCAATATCTGTGGCAAATATTTTGACAACATTCTTTTTCTTTAGTTTATCCAGTACCTCTAGTAGTAGGATGGCAATGGAGTAAGCCTCTTCGCCACTGGCGCAACCGGGAACCCATACCCGAATGTCCTTTTCTGAGCTAACTTTATTGATTATTTCAGGTAATACTGTCTCTTCTAATATTTCATAAGCTTCCGGGTCCCTAAAAAAATCAGTGATATTTATAAGCAAGTCTTTCGTCAGTTGCTCCCTTTCCTTTTCATCGCTACGTAGTTTTTGAAGATATTCACTATATCTTATAGTTTCGGTGAGACTCATGCGCCTGGCAATCCTGCGCTGAATTGTTGCTGGCTTGTACTGTCTTAGGTCAAATTCTGCATACTCTTTAAGAATCGCGGTAATCTCCTCTAAGTTGTCAATACCTATAAAAGGTTTTCTTTCCTTTCCTTGTCCCTCAAAAGAAAGGACATGATTGACGTAGCTATCAAGTATTTTATAGATTTCTTTAATAGAAACTATTTTATCTACAACGTGCGCTTCTATAGCCGATTGAGGCATGCTAGGGTGTTCAGCAGTATTTGGGTCTTGCACGAGAGACAGGCCACCGGCAGCTTTAATAATCCGCAATCCAGCCGTTCCATCACTGCCAGCCCCGGAAAGTAATACACCGGCACATTCATTTTTACAGTCGTTGGCCAGTGAACGGAACAGGTGATCAACAGCTTTTCGGAAGCCGTGAGGATGCTTCGGATCGATCAGTTTGATCTTTTCATCATTAACTTCAAGATAAGTATTAGGAGGGATTACATAAATGTGACCAGCTTCTATTTCCTGACCATTTTGAGCATCATGAACTGATAGGGTTGATTCTTTGCTTAATAGCTCGGTGAGTACACTCTCGTGCGTAGGGTCGAGGTGTTGAACTATTATAAAAGCCATAGGAGTCTCGGGGGGAAAGGTACTGACGAGTTCTTTCAACACTTTCAATCCTCCGGCAGAGGCACCTATTCCAACCGTTAGTTTCAGCTTCTGTTCCATATCTCTCTTTTAAACATATAAGTTCACAAGGTTTTGATGTCTTACCTTAAACAAAAAAGGTACTTCATAGTTCTCTATACAAAGCGTTTGGATTAATTATTAACTGAAATAATATCCCCTACAAATATATTACTATTCTAATAGTTGCATATTAGTTAATTTTGCACATCTTGCTTCATATATTTTGCAGGGCTTTTGTCGCTTTCAACTAAAATTATATATGCGCGATCTGGAAAAAAAGAGAATGAAGGTACTGTGAAACAGTTAAATCTAGGAAGTGATGTCGGATTCATGGCTATTTTCGAAAAAGTCGCGGTGGCAATGTCTATTACCGACATGCATGGGAAGTGGTTACACTTGAATTCTGTCTTCACAAAAATGTTGGGCTATACTCGTGAAGAGCTGTTACAAAAAGATTTTAGGCAAATCACTCACCCTGAAGAGAGAAGCGATGATATTGGCATAGTAAAAAAAATCATTTCTGGTGAAGTGGATGAATTTACTAAAGAAAAAAGGTATTTACATAAGAGTGGATCGGTAGTTTGGGGAAAGGTTCACTTGTCAGTAATAAAAGATAAGCAAGGAAGGGCGCAGAATATAATAGCTACCATTGAGGATATTACCGCTCGTAAACAAGCGGAAAAAGCTCTGAAGGAAAGTGAGCAACGTTTCAGGATGCTTGCCGACAATATCCCTAATTTATGCTGGGTGGCCGATCGGGAAGGTTGGATCTATTGGTATAATTCTCAATGGTACGAATATACGGGTACCACTCCCGAACAAATGGAAGGTTGGGGCTGGCAATCAGTTCATGATCCTGAAATACTCCCAGTTGTGGTAGAAAAATGGAAGACCAGTCTACAAAATGTAGTACCATTTGAAATGGTATTCCCAATCAAGGGTGCTGATGGCGAATTTAGACCATTTCTAACTCGGGTAGTACCGGTCCAGACCGGAGAAGAGGCGACACTTCAATGGTTCGGCACTAACACCGAAATAACTGCCCTCAGAAATGTCGAAGCTAAATTGCAATATCAAAACAGTTTGCTAAAAGCTTTACAGGAAGTATCGCCATTGGGCATTTTGGTTGTTGCTCCCTCAGGTAAGATGGAGGTATTCAACCAAATGTTTGCATGGATGTGGAAGTTCCCGGCAGAAATAATGGATACGCAATTGGATGCTTTTGCCCTACAAACTGCACGAGAACAACTAATTGACTCTGAAAACTTTATAAAGAAGGTACTGCAATGCTATAAGAATAGAGAGATCAACCAGGAAAAGTTATATTTTAAAGATGGAAGAATTTTTTATCGCCATGGTTCACCGATAAATGGTGATGGAGGCAGAAACTATGGCTATGTCTGGTTTTTCCAGGATATTACGGAACAAGAAAACCTGGTAAAGCAAAAGGATGAGTTTATAGGAATTGCCAGTCATGAATTAAAAACCCCATTGACCGGTGTTAAAGCGATTGTACAATTGATGGAGCACCTTATACAATCCGGTTCCTATGACCAGTTAAATAAACTTGTTGGCAAGGCAAATTTACAGGTAAACAAACTATCCACACTTATTAACGACTTACTTGATGTTTCAAAAATCCAATTCGGTAAAATAGAATATTCTTTTACAGCATTTAAAATCAGCGAGGTAATTGAAGATAGTGTGGAGCAGGCCTTAATACATTCTTCAAAGCATAAAATTAAAGTGGAGGGTAATACTAACATTACCATTTTTGGTGATAAAATTCGTTTAGAACAGGTCATGACTAACTTACTGTCAAACGCTGTAAAGTATTCCCCGGATGCAAATGAAGTTGTAATTAGCGTTCTAAGATTAAGAGGTGAACTCGAGGTGGCTGTCAGAGATTTTGGTATTGGTATCAGCAAGGAAGAAGCCACACAGCTTTTCAGTAGATTCTACCGCTCAAGAAACCTTACCAATCAGTTTAAAGGTATTGGATTGGGATTGTATATTTCTTACGAGATTATCAAAAGGCATAACGGTAAAATATGGGCCGAAAGTGAAGGTGCAGGTAAAGGCTCCGTTTTCAAATTCAGGCTACCATTACATTCATAGGTCATGAGGGCTACCTATCGGGCCGTGAAATTTTAACAGTAGCCCCCTTCGAAGGAATACTTTTATAGAAAAATATTTCCCGATTGACCAGTACAGTGACTACCAATGCCAATTTTTAAAAAACTTGATTCTGCCAAATCAGTGTTTGATATTTTCCTATGGAAGCAGAGTGAGAGCGAAGTTAAATTCTGCATTTTTTCTTGCGTCCATCAATAATTATCTCGTTACACTGGACTTGATACTTGACTCTCATAGCTCCGAACCTCAGAATAACTTTATTTTTCAAGCTTGATTTTCTTTGTGTTCTCATAGCGGAACAAGTCCAGTGCTTTTAGTTCTGCCGCAATCTTTTCTTTCCACTCCGCAACCTTTTGTTCGTTTCTTCCGCTCTCGGTTTCCATTGCCATACTCAGGCGAAGCTCAGATAGCTCGGCTGTAATTTCATTGTTGATTTGACTAACAATGCTCATGCCCTTGGCTATTTGCCCTTTATTTTCCAGTAAGCGCTTTCTGAACTTTCGTGCCTGGATTTCGGAGAGGTCAAATTGCATTTGCTGATACTCAATTATCTTTTCAACACTCACCACTCCGGTAGTGTCTATCCAGGACGCATTTCCTGAGAAAACATTGGTAACGTTTTGATTGAAGTTTCTTTTCATAAAGTCAAACCCGCCAGCGACATGATTCATGTAGAATTGACCAAAAACGACATCACTATTTGCATCACTGATCTTTATTTTAAAATCATCAACGCTCAGCCTGTCTTCCGCGCTCCAGATTTTTTCTCCCTCTTGTAATTGCTGTCCGAAACCCGGTTTCAAACCCATGGCGCACACTATAAGCGCGTAAAATATTTTCCTCATTTTTGGTTGGTTTTATTGCAGCCTCCGCTTTGCCGAAGGCCGCTTATCAAAGTTTATTTTCTTGTGTTTATAATGGGGTTATATGACCCTCTTTAGAATATTTGTACACCACGCTTGCACTTGGGGAATTTTTATATTCTTCATTATAAGTAAAGCTGCCCTCATCGAGAATGGTAAATGACTTAATGTAACTGTCTTCATACGCGCTGGATTCGGCAACCCGAACTATGGATTTTACTTCACTATTCACAATCCCAAAAGCATAAATTCGGCTTGAATGATTATATAAGCTAATGTCCTGCTTGAATAAGACTAACAATAATCTGATCCCCTCATTTTCAATACTCGCCAGTAATTTCACCTTAGAAGTGCTTTGTACATTTTTTATCCAATTATCCCTTGTTTCGGTCAGGATTACAGGGCCCTGATCTTTTGTTATGACGGTGTCAGATTTCATATCCTCTCTCCATCCGTTTATAATGTCAAAGTCATAGACAAATGCCTCTTCTGCGGGCGTTAATTCACTATCAGATACAAGCCGTGCCGTATCTGATAATTTTATCTCCTGAATAATGCCGATAGCAGGGCTTTTATTCATTATTGATACCAGCATGAGTTCTTCCGAAGTAAAGTTTTCGTAAGAGAGAATGCCTGTATTTTCCTGAGCAGTAGAGCTACTTTTACACCCTGACAGATAGCCCGAGAGGGTAATGATACAGATGATGATTGTTATTGGTTACCATGGTTTTATAAAGCCCTTCCGCTTTATTGGGCGGAGGGGTCTTTTCAATATTCATGTTTCCAAGCTAGGCGCTTTTACAATTTCAATGTGACTTCGTCCAATGGAATTTTTAATGGCAGATATTCAACATCTCTGCAAGCGCCTTCTCAAGCATCATGGATAGCATAGGACAACAATTTTTGAGCAATCTCATCATCAGGCATTAAACTGTTTTTCCCTTCGCAAGACTCATCTATTACATCTAAAAAGTAATAAAAATCAAATAGATTAAAATACGTTACACCGTTGAAGGTGTACTCTATGTTACCTTCCGTTTTCTCGATTTCGAAAAATGCTAAATCATTACCTAAATCAAATGGTTTTTCCATATAAACTTCAATAACTTCCGCCTCGATATCTAAAGATTTGTTGCGACAAAACTCATCAAAGGAACCTCCTTTTCTAAAGTAAGTAACCAATTCTACAAGCTTCATATTTTTCAAATTTTATTTTCCCCAAATTGAATAACCTCCAACGCCACCTGGATGCATTGTTTCCCAAAAGATACCACCAGGAATACTTGGGTGCTGGCTTTTTGGAACTAATTGCATAACTCCTTCACTAGTATTATGATGCCATGTCCATCCACTGGGAGACTTACCAATTATCGAGCCTGAGGCAGATTTAGGAACGTCAATTCCCAACTCGCTCAACATTCGATTTGATTTCAATGCACTATTTAAAGCAATGTTTGCTTCTTTAAAATGCATATACCTTGAAATCCCCGGATAAGATTTCGATCTTAATGACATCTCATACGCAACAGAATAGAATCTTCCTGTCGGAACACTCTCTCTGACGACCTCCTTAGCCGTTACCGCTACCTCATCCAAATATAAAGTATTTTCGAGGAAATCACCACCGCCAATCTTCATTCCATTTGCCCCGAGCGGATCTTTCGGCAGAGCCGCTTTTGGTGCTGAGCTGGCCAATGGCGCTTTTTTCACCTCGCTCAGTGGCATAGGTAAAAGCTCAGTATCAGGAATTTCAGGTCTGGCAATAGTAGGTACGGTTGGCGCTACCGATGGGCTTGGCGTTGTCAACTCACCAGAAAAGAAGGGCTTGCCATGACGCAGAGCGGCAATCCCCTGAAAAGTTCCTCCAATAAGCCCACCGGCTATAATACCAATAGCATAGTCTTTAGCTGTCAAATAAGGATCACCGAAATACAAGGTATTGCCCACACTTTGTATTGGCATAGACGCAGCCGACCCTGCCATACCTCCGATAGACCCTGCTATAAAGCCTCCGGCTCCTGCCGCTGCACCACCCATGGCCGTAAAAGCCGCTCCCCCGGTGGCAGCACCTACTGCCCCGGCCACGGCACCGATACCAAAGGCCACCATACCATCACCGAAGCTGTCTATCTTGTTCCAGTGTATTGCTACATTGATAGCACCGCCAATGACCGCCCCAATACCAATCGCAATTAAGGGGACGATTTCACCTGACGGGTCAGTAAAGTTGGCCGGGTTGTTTGCTATGCCCGTATAAGGGCTATGGAACTGCCCCTGCGGGTCTACAGCATAAAACCTGCCCAGGTCACTGTCGTAAAACCTTGCCCTGTAATTATGCAGGCCCGTTTCCGCATCATATTCCTGGCCGGTATAACGGTAAACATTGGGAATAAACCCTTCTTCCTGCCTTACAATATTGCCAAGTACATCATAATCATAGCGAGCATCCACTGTACCACTTGCCGTGACCACCACCCGCGTAGAGCCCAGGTGATCTCTGCTATAAAACTTCACCTGCGGTACGGAAACCTGCTGCACCGAAAAATCATCAAAATACACCTCGCTATACTCGCGGCTTTCATTGCTCACATAGACCACCGCAAACCCCTCACGGTCGGCCACCATCTCCAGCTCTATAACCTCATGTTTGCGACCGGTGCCATCCTCATAAGCCGCTTCGGTAATCGGTTTATAGCCATAGCTTACCGGGTTCATATGCTTATCAAAAAAGATGTAATTCAGGAACGCCTGAGGCACACCCTTCTCATCTGCCTGTAGCCCTGCTGCCCCGATGGAAAGCGCATTTTCAAAAGCCGCCTGAAACAAATTACCTTCCGCCCCGGCAGGGATGCCAAGCGATTGCACCAGCTCCGCCGCCAATGCCGCAGGTACAAAACTTTTGTTGTTTTCAGGAGCCTTCAGGTACTTGGCCGATACAGTCATCTTTACCGTATCACCATGATAGAGCTGGAGCATCTTCGTTACCCCGACTTTCTTACCCGCTTCCCCGGTAAGCTTCAGGGCATAAGATGCATCCTTTGCTTTCGTGGCATTGAAAAGGCTGGCATTGACGATAGGTGCCTGGCGATAAGACTCACCAAACTCTTGTTCTTCATCTGCCCGTTTATCCGTTTCAAAAGTAGCGGTACTCGGCGCGAAGCCCGCGTTGGCATAAGCCGTTACCGTTTTAGAAGCGATCAGCCCCGTAAGCCCGTAAACAAAATACTTCGTATGCCAGTCCCCTGCATCAATCCGCTCCTTCTCGATCATTGGGTAATCATTCATGCCCCTGACATACAGGGTATAATGTGTATCACTGCCATCAGCAGGGACCGTGGTCTTCATCACGCGCTCACCATCCGCCCTATAGCGGTATTGCGCCACACCACCCTCATAAACAGTGCTTAAAGGCTTATTGAAATAGCTGTCATAAGTTATGTCGCTTAATTGTTTGGTCTGAGAGCTGGTAATATTACCATTGGCATCATAGCTGAACTGGTCCGTACTGCCGGAAATGCGGCTTACGCGGTTGGTGTTATTATAATAGCTGTAATGTTGCTGTGTACTGCCTTTCTTTATACTCAGGATATTGCCGTTAGGATCATAGCCGGTGGGGCTCCCGACCCCGATGTCCCAATTATTATCCGCACTGTTGTCACTCACCACAAGCCTGCCGAGTTTGTCATAGCGGTACGCATAATGATAGGTGGCAGGTACCCCGTCCAGGGTAGTGATGTCCTTATAGTTATAAGTCGTTCGGGCTATCAGTCCGGAATGATAAGTGTCTCCGCCATAGCCATTACTATAGCTGATATCCTCCCTGAAATACGGATCATCAATCTGTACCAGCTTACCCGTGCCGTCATATTTGAAATTACGGACAAAGCTGTTGTTGTTCAGCTTCTCCCGGCTCAGCCCGCCATTCAGCCCGTAGGTATAAGAAGCGTAGGCTTCAGGCGCACCGGTTTCACCAATGGCAATCAGCCTACCCAGTCTGTCATAACCATAAGTAAGTGTACCCAAACCGGGCACCACTTCTTCAATCAGGGAACCGACATTATTCCTCGCATAGCTGAGCGTTACCGTTTCTTCACTGTAGTCATTAACCCGCAGCCCCTTGGTTTTCATGCCATACCGGTCATACGTGAAATACTCGTTTACGACATCATTGTTACCCTCGTAATAGGTTGTTGTCCTGATCAGCTCCCCCCGGTGGAAAATATCATCGCCCAAAGCGGATTCATAGGTATGATGCTGCCTTGCTTTCGTGTCGGAAGCCGCCGGGCCAGCGCCATTGGCCAGGCTTTGAAGAGTGCTTTCATTCCATGTCCCTGTATAGATACCGCTTTCAATCACACGGCCTTCCCGGTCATATTTTAAATAGCTGATCGTACCATTGCCATCCTTAGAAAAGACCAGACGGCCTGTATTCTCATTATAAACAGACTTTGTAGTCCCCTGATCCGGGCCGTTTTGCTGTTTCACCCGGCCTAAGAAGTCATAAGCATATGTCTTGATATAAGCATTCCTGTCCACCTCATTATTCGGCGGGTTGTGGAAGTTGGGCGGATAGACCTTAACCAGGTGACCATAAGTGTCATACTTATAAGTAGTCGTGGTATAGATCGTATGGCCATCCACCCAAACTTTACCATCAGCGTATGTCAGTTTCAGGTATGATTTATTGTTGAGCTGCCTTGCCCGGGCATCGGCCACCGAGGGCGCAGGGCACATAATACGGCAATACTTGTTATTGAAACAGTAGTCAGGATTATAGGCAATAGGCGTACGGCAATCATAATCGTAATACCTGACCGGTGTAGGCCCGCAACTGATCCGGCAATTCTGCGCATTGAAACAATAATCAGGATCATAGTCTATCGGCGTGCTGCAATCATAATCGTAATAGACAATATCCGGGACGCATAATATCCGGCAATTGTTCTCATCAAAGCAGTACTTCGGATTATATTCGATAATCGTGGTGCAATCGAGATCATAATATAAGGTCGGTTCCGGCAGTTCAAAAACTACCGTTGCGTAATAGGTCTTATTGGCCTGCGCCTGAAACGTGCCAGAGATGTTAACTTCTCCATCCACAATATCCCCGGCGCCCGGTGTGGTGCCTATTTTTACCCGCGTCTTATACGTCTCCACATCTGCATAGTCATAGCTTACCTCACTGCTGAAGGGAACTGAAAACGCATGGCTTTGCCCGCTCGTTACGGTTTTATTTGTATAATGGGGCTCCTGGTCCGTACCGGTAACCGGGCCGGCTTTTTCCAAAATTACATTGCCTGCCAGATCCCTCATGGTAATCTGCTCGTTACCATCAGGAGAAATAGTTTTTACCACGCTGTATTTACCCCCGGCGTAGCCCAGATCAATATCCGAAGTGGTGAGATATTCAATACTTCCATTTTTACCCGACCCCAACTTATAAGTAGTGCCGGGGCTGCTTTGTTCTAAAACCCTGCCTAACGGTGAAGTTTCATACCGGGTAGCACTGTAAGGGTAATAACCGTCATTGTTCAGGTCCCTTACCTCACCATACATGTAGCCGTTACCGCGGTTATAGTTTGTGATAAAATTCTGACGATAACCGAAATCCCCTGCTACCCGCGTAAGTTTTGCCGTGACATCGCCCCGTCCGAGCGCATCATAAAGCTGCTGGCTGACCAATAAAGTGGTGTCACTTTCCTTGCCCTGCTGCTGCAATACCTTACCCGCAGCATCCAGGTAGGTAGTGCTTTCTATAGGATCAGCATAGACGACCACATTATCGACGGCATATGCACTGGCGCTTCCATAGCTGTAATGGAGAAAGCCAACCTTTTGGATACCGCTGGTGTTAGCCCTTAAGGGCAGGTCGTTGAGATAAAGCCTCCCGTCCACAAAATAATCAGCCGTGCCCCTTTCCGTATTGACTACGACCTTGATGCGGTAAGTGGTGCCTGCTTCCAGGTTTGTTTTTATAGTGCTCCACTGGCCATTATGGGTTTGCAACTTATTAGCGGAGAAATCGAGCCATACGGCATTTTCAGCACTTCCATTGCGCAAGTCCCATCCATCGCCGCCCAGGGCCAGCCCCAAAGCATGGTTATTGCCGGGCTGGGTCATACGCACATCAAATTCAACACCTACATTGCCCGTTAGCTCTCCTGACATATCCAGATAATAGATATCGGCCTGTCCATTGGTTGCACCACCGCTACTGGTTACGTGCAGTTCACCATTTTCAAATTTAAATACAGGCGTTGCCCCGTTGCTATTCTCCTGATATTTCCAGTGCGGATTGTCTGTTGCAAAATCTTCATAAATCCCATCTTTGGCCTTTATGGTGGTGGTATGCGCACTGGGTGGGTCTGCGGTATTGAAGCTCCCTGTTTCGCGGTAGCCGTTATACCCGGCAGAGGTTGAAAAAGGTGTACCGTCAATGCCTATGGAAGCCACCGCATAGCCAAGGCTATTGTATAGTTTCCGCGTTATCAGCCCTTCACTGCTGATGGAGGCGGTAGCATAGAGATGGTCTTTGTCAAACGAAGTACTGGTAGCATAAGCATCTTCAGGGTAGAGCCTGAAATTATCCGTATACATTTTGCCGGAGGTGGCATATATCCCGTCGTACGTTCCATAAGCATAAGAAGCAAGGGTTTCTATGATTTTCACCCCATCCAGCATCACCTTAATCTTACCACCCTTTCGTACAGTAAGGTGGTGCCATCTCTTATCATTGGCAAAGGTGTAGCTTTCAAGCAGGGTTCCGGTGTAATAGACCTTAATGGCATCGCTGTAGATGCGCACCGTGTAGCCTGAGTTTTGAGGGGCGTGCGCCGGCGATTGCTTTCCAAAATGATAGGCCAGGTAGCCAGTGCCGTGGACCAGCTTGTAATCAAACTCCGCAATCTGATTTTTAGAGGTGCTGACAGCTTTATTGCTGTAAAGGTTGGCGCTCTGGGAGGCGTTATCAAATTTCATTGTCCCATTGTCAAATTGCCAGTGAGACGTGCCCGTCCAGCTTCCCGAACTGTTGATCAGGTCATGATCATCAAAATCAGCACAAAGCACTTCTGCGGGGGCTGCATTATAAACAGTAGCAACCTGAACACCATAGTGGTCATAGACATTGGTGGTGTAGCGATCATCCATATCTTTGGTGCTGACAATATTAAAGTCCCGGTCCCTTTCGGTGATGTTGGTTGTGATGAGCCAGTCAGACGTTGACGGATCACCATTCCAGGCACTGAAATCCGGTGAGCCGGTACCTTTCCATGTATAGCTGCGGTAAGGCATCGGGGCTGTAGTTTTTCCGGTATGGGATTTCCAGCGGGTCGCCGTGCTGGCAATTGTCGTGTTGTTCACTTTTTCACTGGTCTGCACTACCGGCCCAAGGAATGTACCTGTGAGGTTAGGATCATAAGCCTCCCACCAGTATTTACTGGATGTGGTGATGACATCTTTACTGCCGGAGCTGTTATAGTTTTCAGCCACCATCGTGGCTTTCTGCCCTTCAGTATTGTAAGTGTAGCGGGTTTCGGTACTCAGGCCATCTACCTTGCTATATTGATGAACAGGCCTGATATAACGTGACTGGTATTGCAAGCCTCCGGCCTCATTATAATTAAGGTATAAAAATCCTTTATAGGTGGTTTTGCTGACCGAAACGTTATTACCTTCCTTATCATAGCCGTAAGCAGCATAAGCCGTCCCCATCAATGTGCCTAAATTAAAACCGGGGTTGGCCTGTTCATCCGGAAACGGAAGGCTGCTTTCCTCAGAGCTTAACCCATTAAAGAAATACGTGTCCGTATAACCGTATGGCGTGGATGAAGCGCTACTACTTCCCGGAATAACCCTTGCCTTATTAAACTGCGCGGTTATACCGCTCACATCCGCCTTGGCCGTGTTAGTGGTATAGCTAAAGGCTGTATATCTTGATTGGTACCCGTCATTGACCTCTACTTTGCTGACCACCTGTCGCGTAATCTGCCCTGAAACCTGACCATCTGCCAGGTAGCTAAGTTGCAGGTTCGTTGCCCGGTCAGGACAACTGCCGTTATATGAAGCAATGATCTGTCCGTTAACATATTGGCGGGAAAGCAGGTTAAAGCCATCGCAGGGAGGGCCATCTATTTTCCGGCCTGTTAGTGTGATCAATCCTGCATCTTCGCCATTATCAAACTTTTGGATATAGCTGTCACTTCCTGACGTGTAGATGGCGAAAGGTTCCATGCCGATGCCGTAATGGGGCTTGCCACGCAAAGAGGTATTAGAAGTTGTTGCCAGCTGCGATACGGTGCCATCAGCCTTACGTTTGTAAAATTTATAGTTGTTATAAAACAGACCATCAGGCCCGGCCATTTGCTGGTAGCCACTACTGCTTAAATTTACACTTCCACTCCAGGTACTCGTGTTGGGATTATAAATATTGCGCTTTCCAATACCGCTATCCTTATCAGTATAAAGAATGATATCCTCACCGTAGGAAGGGGCGCTGAAGGCAGCATATATATATTGCATGCCCGAAGTACTTCTCCACTGCCCGCCGTCATAGCGGTAGGCCTTGATCTGCGTTTGAGGAAATTTAAAGGCAACCAGGTCATTTCCTACGATATTTATAATGGCATCATTGTCCTGTATGTCTATGTCGGTTCGCTGGTTGACATTGTAATTCCCGTCCCAATTAAAGATAAACTTGTTGCTGTTTAGAAATAAGCTTTCACCGATCAATACAGCAAAAGAGTTGGAGGCGTACCAACGTACCAAATCGTCGGGATGTGTATCCACTTCATAAGTTTCAGGAAATTTGCTGCGCGTCCACTCCCGCTTACCATTAACATGGTATAGTTCCACATCATCGCTGCCGTAGGTGCTATGCCGGATGATGTAGTTGTTGGCAGCCGTGTAGTTAAACACCTCTTTATTGCCTGCATAGGCTATAACCTTTTTCTCCCAACCGTGACCATCCCAGGTGATGATGTGCAGGTCACCATCTTCACGCTCTCCCACGGCCACGAAGTTATCTCCTCCCATCAGGGTGGGCTGTCCGCCGCCTAAGTCAAAGCTTTGCCCGAAGCTTACCCATTCGCCGGGGCGCTGCGGGTCTTTATGATACGCATAAAAAGAATAGCTTTGGCTGGATGTCTTTTTCAGAAAGGCAAAGTAATCCCCCATAGCCACGACCTGGATATCCCTGTAGCTTCCATATTCATAAACTACGTTGTTGATATTAAAGATATCCCGGCTGATCCATCTTCCATCCCATGTGTGGGCCTGTAGCTTGAATGCCGCACCGGATTTTTTGGCTTTGCCGTCAGCATCCAGCTCATGCCAGCCCGCCAGCACAAAATTATTGCCCTGCCATACCGAAGGAGCCCCATAACCGGCGGGTGCTGTTATACTCTTAAAACGCTCCGAATGTGAAAGCGTAACCGGTGCATAATGGTAATTGACTTTGCCCCCCATAGCCCCGGTGATAGAGGATATTTTGCCTATGAGGCCACCTGAACGCTCATATTCAAACGCAATACCGGGCGAGGTTTCTCCGAAGCTGTTGGTGGATTTAATTGAAGTTAATAAGCGTTTGGTGCTATGCCCTGCCCCGAGCAACTCGTAGGTAAAGCCCACGGTATTCAGCTTTAAGCCATAGGGGTTGATCACATCGATATGGTGCAGGTATCTTTTTTGATAAACTTCCTGGTAGGCATCCGGTTCGGCCTTTTCCTGATGAGGTTCTACATATTCGCCCGCCTGCTTATCGGCATAGATAAAATTGATCTTAGCGCCTGTCGGCCCGGCGATCTGGCTGAGATAGGAAGTCTCTGTTTGTTTTTTGCCACCGGCTAACTGATTTGCTTCTTCATAGCGGAATGTCATTTTATCGCCGAGGCGGTTTTGGGTTTCGGACAAGTTCCAGATATAGGCCATCGATGAGGAATTAGTGCTGCGTGTGCTGCTGCCAATCCAATTACCATGCTTTACAACCCACTGGATAGTATTCCGGTTGCTGTTTTTATTACCGAAAGTCATGATCACGCCATCTCCGCTTATTACCTTCCATTCTTCAAGCGCAGGGTTATAAGTTATGGCTGTCGCTGATTTTTGTTCTGTAGTGTAATGCTGGGTAGCACCGTTCCTGGTCAGTACAAGTTTTTGGCTGACCCCGCCATCCATCAGGTAAAAATCATCATCTTCCCGCGTACCGGTTTGTTTGTGATCTACAATGATTTTCGGGAAATCCATCTGCCAGCTCAAGCCGATCACCCCGGCGGGAGCGTCCCTGTTCCAAACCGCAGCTTGCCGGCTGACACCTGCGGAATTATAAGATATGCTGACATTGGGGGAAATCCCGTTTTGACCGGGAAGGGATACGAGGTTTAAAGGAAAACTGACTTCTCCTGTAAACAGGTTGACAGCGCTTACGGCACCACCAGTAATGTCGCTGCCAAGCTGAAAGCCCGCTTCCGGGGCTTGTGTTGGGGCATCGCCCTGGGCAATAGCGTCTATGGATAATGCACAAAAGAGTAATGCAATCAGGAATTTCGTAGGTTTCATGATTAATTAAAGGTTGAGATAAATTTAATTTTGGGGATGGCGAATATAGATATAATTTTTATAGTTTAAATAAGTTTAATCATACTTAAACTGCGATTTATTCATAAATATTAGATTATCAACGAGTTGTATATAGTCTGTCAATAAATCCTGATATAGGGCACTCCCAGGAGGTATTTCATATAGCTGCCAGCGCTTCAGGCGAAAAAACAGCCTTAAGGAAAAACTCGACGGTCTGAGGGACTGGTATTCTGTGTCCATGAGTACTACTTTGTCCTTCACATAGATAAAGTAGTTGCCTTTAAGCCGGTGGGTGTAATCAAAAATCCTCATGTACTTTAGTTTGTCGGGATATTGACCGGGTCTTTGATCAGGATCACTTGCAGCACGCCTCGCAGGTGTTTGAGTTGCTCTACCTGTCCTTTAAGGCTGTAGTACATCATTTCGAAGCTTCTTTCGTAGTCTTGCAGGGTATTGGCTTTCTTCATGATCTCGTATAGGCCTTTTTCATAGATAAGGTGGGCAAATCCCATGTTGGTGTCTTCGTAAGACTTTGCCAGCTGGCTGGTGTGGCGGATCAGGTCGTTAACGGCGTCCAATAGCTGGCCATAGCGTTCTACCGATTCTTCCCATCGGTTGTTTTTTCTTTCCATAGTTTCATAGTTTAATGGGCACCCGGGAGAGACACTTGCTGCTCCCCGCGGATGGCCCAACTCAAACACATAAGACAGAGTGTGTTATGTTTTTTCTTTTGCTACGAAGGCCGCCACTATGCTGCCTTCGGTTTTATATCTGTAGGTGTTCAGGCCTCTGTCAAATACGATCGGGGCATTGAAGTCCTGTTTCATAATCCTGAGCATATTGAATACGCTTCTGGTGGATATATCCAGCCTTCTGGCAAGGTCTTCTGCTCTTCCGGCACTACGCCTTTGAATGAGCTTGTCCATGCGCTCTATGCGCTCTAAAAATATACATTCCTTCATTTTCGATCTGTAAATCAGTTAAGGCATTGGGGAGGTACAGTTTACTGCACCTCCCGTCACCCGTCAACCTAAACCCAATTAGGGCCAACAAAGACAAAGCTTGAACACCTGGCATCGTACTCAATTTTGCATTCCCTCATTTCTGCCAGGCTTCCTATATATGCTTTCGTTAATTCGGTATTCATTTCAAGTTTCGCGGCAAGCTCTTCCAATGTCCCTGTACTTTTGGAGGCAATTAAATCCTCCAACTGCATGAGCCGCCAAATGATAAGTGGTATTCCCACGATTGCTGTTAGCGTCGCCTAACCCTGGATAATTTCTCTTTAAGGTACCCTAAAGAATAACGGATAGGCTTTCTGTTGCGTCTGACACTCATGTTTTCGGATGGTTCTACTATAGTCGTGATTTTTGGCCTTTCGAACCCAATCGCTTGATCGAAATGAACAACAGCAACAGGCTCTTTCTGAGTATCAGCAATGAAAACTATCTTTCCGTTTATTACATGGAAAGTCAGTCCACTGCATACACTGTTTCCATCAAAAAACTCCTCTAAATCTTCATGGGCAAGCCAGCAGAGTGGAGTTCTTTCGATGTGGTTAAATGCTTTTTTTACAGAGATTAAATGGGGTGTTGCCTTACCCATTTCCAGTGTCGGAGGTTTTAATGAACGGTACATGGCAATTGGTTTTATTTGCATATATTTGATTTGCTGCTTTTGGCAGCACATGAATTGGATATCCGTATGATCAATTTTGATCCTACTTTACAAATATATAATAATTGTGATCGAAATGACAACAATTAGCGAAAAAGTTTTACATTTTCGTACTTTAAATGATTTGTCCCAGGCTGACCTTGGGAAGAAAATAGAGGAAATAACAGGTGAATCGTGCGATAGGCACGCTATTTCCCGGTATGAAAATGGGAAACGCAAAATCCCGGTTAACTATGTGCCGGTTTTGGCTCGTATTTTTGGGATTTCTACTGATGAGTTGTTTTTCTCATCCAATGAACTAAAGCAACAACATAGTGATACTCGCTCTCTGGAGGTACAAATAGCAGAATTTAAGGAGTTGGCAGCCACTAACTCTTCTACCCTGTCGATGAAGGCCCTTGAAATAATCGATAAAGCAAAAGCAGAAATACAAGATTTAAAGGGCCAGGTCAAAACCTGGCAAAAGGATGCTCAGAAATACAAAGACGAGCTTGAAAACATTAAGCCCGTCATCAAGAAAATCGGCAAATACATTGAGCAAATGGAGTCATTTACGAACTGATTTTAATTTAAGATTCTGCGCTTTCTAAAATACCCCTTTGGATCATTTCTTCTTTTAATTCTTTGGCCATCTTTTTATCCTGATCAATTTTGGTCCTGTAGGTCTCACGCTGCAGGCTTACTCTCCTAAGTTTTTTTACACCGAAAAACACGAGAACCAAAGTTAGCATGATAAACGCGCCGGAACCTGTCTGTATCATAGCCTTCTGTTCCTCTTGCTTTTTCTTTTCAACCAAGTCAGCATAGTCTGCTACTCCCTTTTTGATCAGGCTTTGATCATAAAGTGTCCTAAGCTCCTTCTGCAGTTCTAACAACAATTCATTGCTTTGTTGTAACAGGTCAGAGTAATAGAGCAATCTCTCGAATGCCTTTTCATCACGAAGTTGGCTTTGGTCGTTGTATATTCCGCGGATATTCTTGATGGCAACGGCCATTTCCTTTTCTAGTAGGTTGTCTTCGGAAAGCTTTACCACTTTGTCAAACAGAGCCAAGGCCTCCTTGTATTTGCCTTTTTGGGCCTGATACATACCCATATAGTTGAGGTTTGGCTTTATGTCTGCATTTTCAATGCTTTCTTTTATGTGCATAGCTTTGGTATTCCATTCCTTTGCGGCATCAGGCTTTTTTTCCAACAGGTATGATTCTCCAATATTTCCTAAAGTATAAGCTCTTTGAAGGTTATCTTGCACAAATTCTAAAGCTTTTAGATACCATGTTCTTGCCAAGTCATAGTCACCCTGTTTAAAATATAGTTTCCCATAGAGGTTGTTAAAAACAGCTATCTTTCCACTATTGTCATACTTTTGACTGAGATATAATCCTTTTTGCAGATACTTTTCAGCGACTTCATAATCATCATGGTCTAAAAAGATCAACCCGATATTTTCATAAAGGCCGATAAGTTTATCCTGCCTGCTTATACCTTCATAATAACCCTCAGCTTGGTAAAAATAGGTTAGCGCCTGCTCGGGCATATTGCCTAATCGAAAAACATAACCTAAGTTATTAAGCACCCAACCTTGATGAAGAGAGTCACCTAAATCCTCATACAGTTCTAAAGCCTGTTGATAAGATGTAACAGCCTGATCATAATGCAGTTCCTGTCTTTTCAAGTAACCATAGCCAGCGTAGTACTTGGCCAGATATTCGTAATTGCCCTTGGCTTCGGCTACAGTTTTAACACGGGCAAGTAAATTATAAGCTACTTCACGATCTGTAAATTGGTTTTGAAATTTTTCAAAGGTAGATTCTAACTCCTGATCCTCAGAGGCTTTCTTTAGAGGATCTGCTTCGTCGTTGTTACAGGAAATTAATAGAAAAAAGAGTAGGAGTACTATAGCAGGTTTAGGAGTCAACATAAAAATATTTAGAGATTGATTAGAATAATTTCATCTAAGCAAAAGTGGACATATTCTTTTATATCCAATTTATTTTTTTGGACCTAAACCTTACATAAGTACGATAAAAATTTCCATATCTTGTTTTTACTTCATCACTTATAGACCTCCTGGACCTTCCTCATGCCCCTTATCTCCTTCCGTTGCAAGCGCTTTTGGAAATTCTATAGTTGGCTCAACCTCTTCCTCACTGCAAGACATTAAAAGACTTCCGAAGGTTGCAAACAGAACGATCATTAAGAGTTTTTTGGCATTCATGGTTATTTACATTTTGATTTTCAGTTACAAACGTAGGGGTTTCAGGACAAATATATCATGTGACTTAACGGTGTTAATTACGTTGGTAATTAAGCTGTTGCAATTATTCTATGTTTGCCAAGCTTCGATGTACTCATATTTCGTAAGTGCTTTTGAAATATGGATATTAGATATTAATTAATTTTTTCAGAGTCTATTAAACTGGTGTACTAATACTGTTTTTAGGAGATTGTTTCGTTTAGATATATTAAAAACTTGAAGAAAAAATTACATCTGGTGGTTGAGCCAAAATCTAATTCACGAGTACATTATTTACTAGGTTATACATGTAAACAGGTTATTTCTTATTAAAATGACACAAAATCCCATAAATGCAAAAGCAAAAATACATTTTTTGTATTTTTGCTTTATGCTACAAAAACTGGAAAATATTTTTTCAATTGCAGGCACGGTAAAGGCCATTCAATTTAATCGCCTTTTCAATTCGGAGCCTATACTTTCTGTCACGGATACAGGCGTGCATAATCGTACCATAGATACGTGGGATTCGAAAAAGTTAATCATAACCCCCAGAAAAAACAAAGGCATTCATCGAAGGTTTAATTTCCTTGAATTCGTATGGATTAGGGTGTTGGATGATATTCAAGGCATTGGCATAAAAAGCAAGGTACTTAAACGCACGAAAAAAGAGCTTTTCTACCATGTAGACTTTCTGATTATGAAGCGCCTTATTCGCATGGAGCAGGAGTTGATGGATGATTGGGGCGATGGTTCTTCTATGACCGAGCTGATTGAGGTTATTAAGATTGGGGTAAAAAGAAAAAAAGCCAGTAAACAGTTCAACCTATTTCAGCTGTTGGTCAGCGAAGCCATTTTTAGCAAAGAGCCTGTCAACCTGCTGATATTTGGTGATGGTGGTTGGCTCCCGTTGTTTAATAACGATGTCAGCATTTATCCCGAAGAACTTAGAGAGAAGATCCTTTATGAAAGTCATTTTAATATTTCCCTCACCAGGATCATCAGGGAGTTCTTCGCTCACCCGAAAGTCGGGCTTATTATCAATGAAATCGATTTGTTCTCGACCGTTGAGCTAAAAGTATTGCAAATCATAAGTTCCGGAGAATACAATACCATTGAAGTAAGCCTTCCTGATGGCAGCGTACGGCTACTGGAGAAGTCTGCATACTCGGGGTTAAAGCTTATTGATTACCTGGTGGAAGGGAATTATAAAAGTATCAGGCTCAATGCTCCCGGAGGGATGATGGTGGTGGTGGAGAATATGAAGTTGGTGGCTGGTGAGTAAAACCAGGCTACTGAAATTTATAGGCATGTTGCAATTAGCTCTTTGACAGGTATTAAAAATCCTTTAGATTAGGAAGAATATAGTGCGAATATGTGCAACGTTGCACATATTCAATTGTTGGCAACAAGCTAAAAACACAATCAGCTATGAATATTTCTCAATGACAAAATCACCCCAATCTGCAATAGACTTAATTAAGGGAATTAAAGTTTTACCAAAATCAGTTAGTGAATACTCAACTTTTAAAGGTGGTTTTGAAGTATAGACCTTTCTTTTGATCAATCCATCTTCTTCAAGCGCTTTCAGTTGCAAACTTAAAGTTCTTTCTGTCACAGTAGGCATCATTTTTCGCAATTCATTATACCTCAATTTTTCATCCATTAAATGGTAGAGGATAACAGTTTTCCATTTCCCACCAATTATTCCCATTGTTAAACTTGCACAACATGGATATTCATTCCCCTTGAATTTAAGCATTTTATGTGCCGCTTCTTCCATATAATTTATACTATCATTTTTGACCGTTATTGCAAAGGTAAAAAACTATATATAGTATTGCAACTATAAAAATAATAGTTAAATAAAAAGGATAATAAATGAACTTAAAAGAAACTCTAAAATGGAGATATACAACGAAAGAATTTGACTCAAATAAAAAAATATCTGAATCAGATATGAAAGAAGTGAAGAACCTATTGCGAATGAGTCCATCAAGCGTAAACCTTCAGCCCTGGCATTTTATTATAGCTGAATCTGAAGAGGGTAAGGAAAGAGTGGCAAAAGGAACACAAGGCTTCTTTCATTTTAATGAACCTAAAGTTTTAAACGCTTCAGCAGTTGTAGTTTTTTGTTCTAAAATTGACGCTGATGAACAATACTATAAACATATCGCAAATACAGAGGATAAAAGCGGAAGATTTCCGAATGAAGATATCAAAAAAGGATTTTTAGGTGCTGTAAAAACTTTTGCAGGAATTCATAAATACGATTTAAAAGACATTCAGCACTGGATGGAAAAACAAGTTTATTTAAATCTAGGAAACTTTTTATTAGGAGTTGCTAGTCTTGGAATAGATGCAACACCAATGGAAGGAATTGATGTAAAAGCGTTAGATGAAGAATTTGGCTTAAGAGAAAAAGGGTTTACCGCAATAGCTGCTGTTTCAATAGGCTATCGAGCAAAATCAGACTTTAATTCAACTGATAAAACCCCAAAGTCTCGATTGTCAGAAAGTGAAATAATAACGGTAATTTAAAATAAATAAAAATGATAAAATCAAGCTTCTATTTACTTCTAATTGTAGGATTAATTGTTTCCTGTAACAATCCAAAATCAGAAGAAAAAACGGCAGAAAATACTTTTTCTGAATTTATAGAAAACCCAACAAATCAAATTGGATTAAGCTCTGATATTATTTGGGAACAAATGAACCCAGCACGAGGGGATAAAAGTCCTTTGGCAGGAACAATATGGGGAAATAGAAAAGCTGAAGTTCCAACAGGATACATTGGAAAATTTGTAGACGGATTTTCATCACCACCCCACATCCATAATGTAACATATCGTGCCATTGTGATGAAAGGACTAATACATAATGATGACCCAAAAGCAGAAAACATGTGGATGCCGGTTGGATCATTTTGGACGCAACCAGCTGGTGAACCACATATTACTTCTGCCAAAGGAGAAGGAACAATGGCTTATATCGAAATCGATACTGGACCATATTTAGTAAAACCAACAAATGAATATTTTAACAATGGGGAACGACCTATTAATATAGATGCTTCTAATATTACTTGGCTTGACAATACCCAAACAAATTGGATTGCGGCAAATAATCAATCGAAAATTAGCTTTTTGTGGAAAAATGCAGAAGGTGTTCGTGGCATTTTTGTGAAACTACCTAAAGATTTTAAAAGGAATATTTACACTAAAGGAACTATTCTTTATGGTGTGATTATAGACGGAAATATTGATTACAAAATACCTAATACAGATTCTATTATGAATTTGGACGCTGGAAGTTATTTTGAATCAACAGGAAATAGTATGCACGAAATTTCAACTACAGAAGAGGCATTGATTTATATTAGAACTAATGACAAAATTGAAATAAAATAAAGCCAGTTGCCAATCGAGTAGACGGCCGTGAGCCATAAGCCCACGGTGCGCCTCTCACACCACCGTACGTACGGATCTCGTATACGGCGGTTCATTGAATTTCAGGTTTGAATTTCAAATAGTAATCCATCATACTTTCATACCCTTTCTTTTTGAGCCGAGATAAGGTTATTGTTGTACCAAGAATCGGGCTTTGAGCTACTCCCCATCCACCCATTCGGGTTCTGCTCCAGGCATATGCCTGTCCTTGTTTCACGCCTAATCGGATAAGGTTTTTACGCTTTCTTTCCAGCTTCTTCCAGTCGTGCCAGATGCAGTATCGAAGCCGGTTCCGCAGCCACTCATCGAGCTGTTTGAGCTTGTGGTGAATACTTGCCAAACGGTAGTTGTTCACCCATCCCATCCACACTTCTTTGAGTTTATGCAGCCGGAATTCGAAACTGTAAGGCATTGTTTTCTTGGTTACAGCTTTTAGTTTGCGCTTTAGGTTTTCCCAACTCTCCTTCTTCACTACCAACTGGTATTTTCCCTTTTCCCCTTTCTTGTAGGTGGGCACGAAGCCGTGGCCTAAAAGCTCAAAGTTGTTAGGCCTTCGGATGCCGCTCTTTGCGCGGTTAATAGGCAGGTCTAGCTTGTTCTTCAGGAACAGGTAAACCTCGTTGCCTATCTTTTTGGCGTCTGCTTTGGATTTCGCATAGATGCTGAAATCATCGGCATAGCGGACAAACTTCAGTCCTTTCTCTTTGAGGTACTTGTCCAGTTCGTCCAGCAATATGTTGGATAGCAATGGACTAAGCGGGCTACCTTGTGGCATTCCCTTCCTGCGCTTGTGCAGCTTTCCATTTATTTGGATAGGCGCACGTAGCCATTTTCGGATCAGCCATAAAGTAGTTGGACATTTTACCTTGTTGTAGATCAGTTGGAGCAGCTTGTAGTGTTGTACTTCATCGAAGAACCCCTTCAGGTCAATATCCACAATGTCCTGATAGCCATCATTGATGTTTTTCAAGGATTGCGTAACCGCCTGATGCAGGTTCTTTCGTGGCCGAAAGCCATAGCTTTCTGCTTCAAAATCAAGTTCGAATCGGATTGCTAGTTGCTGGTTAACTGCCTGCTGAAGCCACCTATCCACTACTGTTGGTACTCCCAGTAATCTGGTCTTACCATTTGATTTGGGTATCTCAACCCCTCTGATAGCTCTGGGTACATACATCCTGTTCAGAATTGAAGTGAGAACAGCTTTGCGATTTCCATCAATGTATGACTTCAATTCGCTCACCTTCATCCCATCTACTCCTGACGCACCTTTATTTCTCACCACTTGGTGATAGGCTCTGTACAGGTTTTTAGGTTGTAGTACTTTTTCTATCATTTTTCCTTCTTTCCTTGTCTGCTTAAGGGTAGGCTATGCCGACTATGTCGACATTCCTATCCGAATTAAGACGTAATTCAATGTTCAGCCCTTCGCTATTTAGTGAGACCTCCCTGTTTTTCAGAACTCGTTGACCAATAGCTACTATGGCTTCTGCTGACTTCTCGATTTGCATCCCGTGCAGTTCGAGACCTCCCTTGGTAAGGTGAATATCCTTGTGCCTATCCCTGCCACATCTACATAAACACCTTTTGGTATTCGTAGGGCTTCACAAAGATGTGCTTGCTCACCCAGATATTTATGCCTCTATATGTGGTTCATGTACTTCAGTACAGGCACCGCAGTCTGGCTTACTTCAGTGCATACCTCACGGTAAACCACCTTGCCACTTGCTTAGCTTCCGGGCACGACCCCAGCGCTTACGGGACTCTCACCCCTTGGAACACTCATCTTCTTGAGCTATATTCACCATTCAAGGCACACACACTCTGTATATTTCATGGCTGGTTAGTGGTTTTCGAGGCTTTGGTTCTTCGTAGAAATCCCGTCAATCTGCAAGATTGACTAGCTTCGGAGGACAAATTTAGCAAGTCAATCTTGCAGATTGACTCCGTGGTAAACCGAAATTTCACTACCTTGAAGTCAGCCACGAAAACATACAGTAAACGTTGTGTGTAACTAAAAGAAACGAATGAATTTGACCTTAACTTTTTTACTGCTTCTTAGCTCAGTGCTTTCTTTCGGACAAACCTTTGAAGGCTATTCGACAGATGAGAATAAAAGTTATCACTGTTTACTTCAAATCAAGCCTGATAGCAGCGTGGTTTTTACATACGACCGCGACAAAAATGGAATTTATGCGGAGTATGTAGGTGAAATCGAAAAATTAACAGATTCGACTTTTAAAGTAAAAGCTACTTTGGCAATCGGACAGTACTATATGAAATCTTATAACAAAGACACTTTATACATTAAACTGGACTCACAAATTGCAAGGACGCTGGACAAAATTCAAGTCGAATACTCCAATAAGAAGAACAGAAAACAACTTCAAGGGTATGATAGCCAAGGCCAACCCATTTCACTTTTAAAAGTGCCTGTCGACAAAGAGCTATTTAATTCAAACAAGGGGACTGACTACGTTGAAATTACCGTGAATCGAAAAAATAGAATAACAGGTGAATGGGTCTCCTTTACAATACCTTTTGGTTCCGCTGCTTCCATTACGGCTGGAGAAAAAATTGAATTTGAAGTTAAATTGGATGGTGAAATTATCGAGAGTATTGGCCAAAGACTGATACAAACAGGACATATAAAACTGAAGAAAAAATAGCTACACACAATCGAGTAGACGGCCGTGAGCCATAAGCCCACGGTGCGCCTCTCACACCACCGTACGTACGGGGCTATGTAAAAATGCATTTTACACTAACTGTTGTGCTCAATAATTTTTAAATGACCAGAATTACGGAGATAAAGAACAAGCTTGAAGAATTAAAAGACCTTGATAAAAGGTATTCTGTGTTTGGTTCGAACAAACATAAATATCAACTTGGCAAACCTCTTTCAGCTAAAGAAATTGAACGAATTGAAAAACAGAACGGCATTACCCTATCGGACGAATACAAAATAGTACTTACCGAACTAGGAAATGGCGGTGCAGGAAACGGTTACGGTCTTGAGTGCTTGTCTCTAAACAATATTTCTCCTCCATATAAAGGAACGGAACATCTCTTAAGAAACTGTGATGATCCAAATCAAATTGATCTGGACATGATTGACATTGAAGAAGTCTCAGGTTACATAAAACTATTCGATTATGGATGTGGGATGGAACAATCTATCGTTGTGACAGGTGAAGAAACAGGAACTCTTATTTTTTATGACTGCGATGGACGTTTCGAAAGAATTAAAGACAAAGGAATTCTGGATTTATATGAACATTGGCTCAATACAAATATAGAATTACTGAAGAGAGTTAAAGACAAACTAGAAAACTTAACACTTGAGGAAGTTATAGCCTCTGAATGGACGTTAAAAAACTTCTCAATTAAACATATGATCTTAAGTATCATGGACGCTCCCCTATTAACGAACAGCTACTCTGGTAATGATCTTAAGCTTCATCTAGAAAGAGAATACTCGAAATGGATAAACAACAAATCAAAGAAAGAGAATTCGGATCGTAAATGGTGGCAATTGTGAAAATGAAAACGAGCACGATTTTGCTTAAATTAAGAACGATATTTATTGTAATATTTCTAAGTTTAACTATTAAATCCTATGGACAACAGGATGCAATAGTGAACCTCTCCTTATTTAATTACGCAAAAAAAGCACCTAAAAATTCATCCCTAGAACAATTAGGAAAATATCTATCCAAGGTTAGCAGAACTAAAAAAGAGCGAGCTGAAACTATTTACTATTGGATTGCTCAAAATATAGAATATGACTATCAAATGCAATTCGCCCCAACCTTTGAAGTAGTTGAACCGGAATATGTTTTTAAGAATAAAAAAACCATTTGTACTGGTTATGCAAACTTGTTTTGTTCTTTAGCTTCAATTTCAGAGATAGAATGTGAAGTAGTTATAGGATATGCGCAAGATTATCTTTTACCAACACCAGATTCTATTTCTTCAAATCACGCTTGGAATGCAATTAAATTAAATAATCAATGGGAATTAATTGATTCAACCTGGGGAAGTGGGGGTTTCTCATTTGGTTCCAATGACTTCAAACAAAGTATTGATATGAGATATTTTCTTAGCTCACCAGATTTTTTATTAATTGATCATTTCCCAATAGAAGAAAAATGGCAGCTACTCAACACGAAGGTTAACTTTAATGAATTTTTAGGTAAAGAATTTGATGAAATGAGATTTAGAAAATTTAATAACCTAATGAATGAAGAAGATTATAACGCACCACAATAACTAAGCATTCGTGTGGCCTGTAAGGTGGCTAATTCGGTTCGAATAGTGCCAGAGATTTCGGTTCAATTAGTGCCACTTTGAAAAATCAAGCTTAACGGGCTATATCGCAAATAAAATCTATATGCCCATTATCCTTGAACCTATGGACATCAAACAAATTAACATCCTTTTCCTTTACTAATATTTTTAGTTTTATTACATTTGTTTTTGCTAAAAACATTAGTAATTGGTTTTGTGTTATAATCACAAAGCTTTGAAAAGGAGTTCCCCATGCCCCAAAAATCAGATATTGTCGCTCAGCTACAGGCGGAAATCAGCCGTATGGAAGGCTTCAAGCCAGCTTCAAGTGTCAGCCGCGATACGGCTTTAGGCCCGGTTAGTGAGGCATTTCCCAGCGGTTCATTTCCTGTTGGTGCAGTTCATGAATTTATGCCAGCCCGTAGCAATGATGATGCTGCTACAACTGCTTTTGTGGCCGGGTTAGTAGCATCTTTAATGGGAACTTGTGGAGCGGCTCTTTGGATCAGTTCATCAACCAAAGTTTTCCCTCCGGGATTAAAACATTATGGTATCGAACCGGACAGGGTCATTTTTATAGACCTAAAAAATGAAAAGGATGTAAAGTCTGCCATGGAAGAAGCACTGAAATGCAGTGCCTTGTCTGCCGTGATCGCTGAAATGCAATCCCTGGATTTTACATCGTCCAGGCGCTTGCAGTTGGCCGTTGAGCAAAGCCAGGTTACTGGTTTTGTACTGCGTAATGACCACAGTCTCAATGCCACCGCATGTGTGTCACGTTGGAAAATAGCATCAATGGAAAGTGAGCGTGTAGGTACATTGCCAGGGATAGGCTTTCCCAGGTGGAAAGTAGAATTATTACGTGTACGAGGTGGAAAACCCGGGGCTTGGGAAATCAAATGGATGCACGGCAAATTCATGCACGCATCCCAACCAGCACCAAGCATTCAGGAACAGAAAAGGAAAGTAGGGTAATGAAATGGATAAGCGATATGTTTCGATTTGGTTCAAGCATTTAAGAACCGATTGGTTTGCACTGGCCCAGCCAGAATTAAAGGATGTGCCTTTTGTTCTGCGCACACCTTCACATGGAAGGATGGTTATAAGTGCTTTAAATGAAGTTGCCTCCGGAAAAGGACTAGGTATAGGAACAGCTCTTGCAGATGCCCGGGCAGTAGTCCCTGATCTGGAGGTTGCCGACGATAAACCTGAGCTTGCTGGCAAATTGCTCCACCGCCTGGCTGAATGGTGCATCCGTTTTACCCCTCAGTAGCCATAGATTTACCAGATGGAATACTTATGGATGTTAGTGGCTGTACCCACTTATGGGGTGGAGAGCAGGCATACCTATCCGATATTATTAGCCAGTTAAGTGCAAGAGGCTACAATGTAAGCGTAGCTATGGCTGATACTATCGGTGTTGTCTGGGGCATGGCACGTTTTGGAAAAGGGTCTTTAATTGTGCCAACAAGCGAGGACATTCAAGCTCTCGTAAAGCTGCCCCCCGAGGCGCTCAGGCTTGAAGAAGAAGTTGTCGAACGGCTGCATAAACTCGGCTTGCACACCATTGGTCAATTTATAAAAATGTCCTCATCATCGTTGAGAAGACGGTTTGGCCAGCATTTTGTTATGCGGCTTCAACAGGCTTTGGGGCATGAAATGGAAATGCTCCAAACAGTTCAACCCGCCGAACCATATCAGGAACGGTTGCCTTGTCTTGAACCCATTGTTACGGCTACTGGTATTGAAATAGCCTTACAACAATTGCTGGAAGCCTTGTGCAGCCGTATGCAGAGGGAGCAGAAAGGCCTTCGGAAAGGCATAGTCAAGGCATATCGTGTCGACTCCAAAGTGGAACAAGTGGAGATCCGGACCACCAGACCGTCCAACCATGTTGGGCATCTCTTCAAATTGTTCCAGGCTAAAATATCAGGTATTGCGCCGGGTTTCGGAATAGAACTATTCACGCTGGATGCCCCCAGGGTTGAAGAGCATATTCCAGCGCAAAGCAAGGTGTGGGAAGGTTCCGGTACATTTGAAGATGAACGGTTAAGCGAGCTGATAGACAGGCTGGCGAGTAAATTTTCTGGTAAAAACATCCACCGGTATTTACCGGACGAACACTATTGGCCTGAACGCTCATTCAGGCCGGCTTCATCACTCAACGAAAAGCCCGGAACCATTTGGTGTACAGATAAGCAGCGTCCCTTGCACATATTGGCAACTCCCGAGCCTATAGAGGTGACAGCTCCTATTCCGGATTACCCGCCTATGCTGTTTCGTTACAAAGGGAAATTACATGAGATCGTGAAGGCAGACGGACCGGAAAGGATTGAACAAGAGTGGTGGATCCAGCAGGGACAGCATCGGGATTATTACCAGGTTGAAGACGAGACCGGACACCGGTATTGGTTGTTCCGCCTGGGGCACTATGATGATGCAAATTTTCAGTGGTTTGTTCATGGCTTTTTTGCTTAGAGGAGATGAGGTATGGGATATACAGAGTTACAGGTAACAAGCAATTTCAGCTTTCTTCGTGGCGCATCACATCCTGAAGAATTGGTCGAGCAGGCAGCAAAGTTGGGCTATAAGGCTATTGCCATTACTGACCGCAATACATTTGCAGGGATTGTCCGTGCACATGCTGCGACAAAAAAAGCGGGAATTCGGTTTATACCAGCCTGCCGGTTAGACTTACTGAACGGCCCAAGCCTGCTTGCTTTTCCCACAGACGTTAATGCCTACTCACGTATTTCCAATTTGCTTACCGTAGGTAACCTTCGAACAGAAAAAGGACTGTGTGATTTGTATAAAGAAGATGTTTTTCATCATGCAAAAGGCACCAGGTTTGTAGTAATACCTCCGGCTACTCTAAACCAGGCTTTTGAATTTGAGCCTTCATTCAAGGAAGACCTGAAAGAATATCGCGAAGCATTTGGAGAAAACCTTTTCATTGCCGCATCCCGTGCTTACAATGGCGATGATATAAAGCGATTGTTCCGGCTTGCTGAACTTTCAAAAGCACTGAAAGTAGCTATGGTTGCCACGAATGATGTGTATTACCATCACCTCAAACGGCGTGAATTACAGGATGTGGTGACCTGTGTACGTGAGAAATGCACAATTCATAATGCCGGTTTTCGTCTATACCCGAATGCCGAGCGCTACTTGAAGCCGGTAGATGAAATGCTTCGCCTGTTTAGGCAATATCCTGATGCTATTACACAAACACAAGTCATAACCGAAGCCTGTAACTTCTCCCTTGATCAGTTGAAGTATAACTATCCAAAAGAAATTACTGCTGACGGAAGAACCCCACAGGAAGAGCTGGCAAAATTATCCTGGGAAGGTGCCAATCGAATGTATGATGGGAATATTCCGGATAAAGTCAAAGCGAACATTGAATACGAACTTCGCTTTATTGATCAGATGAATTATGCGGAGTACTTTCTTACCGTCTATGACATTGTCAGATATGCCCGGGAACAGAAAATACTTTGCCAGGGACGTGGATCTGCTGCTAATTCCACTGTTTGCTATTGTCTGGGCATTACATCCGTAGACCCAAGCAAATTTGATTTGCTATTTGAGCGCTTTATCTCTTCGGCACGTAACGAACCCCCGGATATAGATGTGGACTTTGAGCATGAAAGGCGTGAAGAAGTCATGCAATACATCTATCATAAATATGGCCGGGATCGTGCGGCGATTGTAGCCACCGTAACGCAACAGCATCATAAAGGGGCCATCAGGGATGTTGGCAAAGCTATGGGGCTTTCGGTGGATGTAATCACCCGGCTTTCCGGCCTGATTTGGGATTTCAAAGATGAAGGGTTTGATAAAAAACAAATTATCAGCCAGGGGATCAACCCTGACGATCCTACCATCAGGAAGGTGCTGGAACTAACCGAAGAATTCATGGGTTTCCCGCGCCAGCTAGGACAACACACGGGTGGTTTTGTAATTACTGATGGAAAGCTTTCGGATTTATGTCCAATACTCAATGCCCGCATGCAAGACCGCACCAATATAGAATGGAACAAGGATGATATAGATGCCTTGGCCTTTATGAAAATAGATGTATTAGCATTAGGCATGCTAACCTGTATTCGAAAGGCCTTTGACCTTGCAAAGCTGCATTACAACCTCGACCTGACCTTGGCCAATATCCCGCAAGATGACCCTGTAGTTTATGAAATGGTTTCGCATGCCGATACAATTGGTGTTTTCCAGATTGAAAGCCGTGCGCAGATGTCGATGCTCCCCAGGCTTCGGCCTAAATGTTTTTACGACCTGGTTATTCAGGTTGCCATCGTGCGTCCTGGCCCGATACAAGGCGACATGGTGCATCCCTATTTACGCAGGCGCAACGGCCAGGAGCCGGTAGAGTACCCGTCAGAGGATCTAAAGGAAATATTAGGCCGTACTTTGGGAGTACCTCTTTTCCAGGAACAGGCAATGAAGATCGCAATAGTGGCCGCAGGTTTTACTCCTGCAGAAGCTGATGCCTTACGCAGGAGCATGGCAACGTTCAAAGCAAAAGGAAAGGTATCTTACTTTGAGCAAAAACTGATCAACGGGATGATCCAAAATGGCTATAAGAAGGAATATGCACAACGTGTGTTCCGGCAACTAGAGGGGTTCGGCTCTTACGGCTTTCCTGAGAGTCATGCTGCCAGCTTTGCACTGCTGGTTTATGTTTCTTGCTGGATCAAATGTTACTACCCTGATATATTTGCCTGTGCCTTGCTTAATAGTCAGCCCATGGGGTTTTATCAACCGGCACAGATTATTATTGATGCCCAAAAACATGGTGTTGAAGTTCGTCCCGTTGATATTAACCATTCCGGGTGGGACAATACCCTGGAAGAGAAAGCAGGTAAGTACTTTGTTGTACGGCTAGGACTCCGGCAGGTAAGAGGCGTTCGCAAGGACGATGTTGAGCTGCTAACCAGAAGGCAAAAGTCCTATTCTTCGATACACGAACTGCGTGAGGCCGGCATACCTGAAGCTGCCCTGGAGAAACTTGCAGATGCAGACGCATTTCGCTCCATTGGGTTGACCAGAAGGCAAGCACTCTGGGAAGTATCAACAAAAGATTATCAGGCAAAGTCCCTCTTTTCCAATTCTCCAAACCTGCATACTGATAGTGAAAACATTGTATTGCCTGAAATGAGCCTTTCCGAACATGTAGTTCAAGACTACGCCTCGACTTCATTATCCCTGAAAGCACATCCCGTGAGTTTTGTCCGGCCTCAGTTGGACAGCCTGAGGGTTGTTTCAAATGCTGCGCTTTCCAAGGCAAAAAATGGAGACCGTGTAAAAGTAGCAGGACTGGTGCTGGTACGGCAAAGACCAGGAACGGCCTCGGGAATCTGCTTTATCACCATAGAGGACGAAACCGGACCGGCAAACCTTGTAGTATTTAAAAACCTTTTCGACCAGTATAGGAAAGAGATCATTCAATCCAGACTATTGATGGTTGAAGGCAAATTGCAACGTGAAGGAGAAGTTATTCATGTTATTGCCAGCCGTTGTTATAACCTTTCCGTTTTGCTTCAGCAACTTAATACTCCTCAAAGGGAGAAATCATCTTCTGCAGTATCGAATGAAAAGAAGGAGCAAACAAAGGGTAATCAGATTAAGATTTTTCCGGAGGGGAGGAATTTTAGGTAGTGATGCTGATAGATTTATTATGAAGGTGAAATCATTTTGTCAGGTTTAAGATATTTTTTTGTAGTGAAATCCAATAGAAAACAACTTGCCTGGTTTTGAGTAGTTCTTTAGTCTAGGGTCTGTTCCATATACAAGCAAACAAGACGGAGGGTTAGCGTTCACATGTAGTGCTGGCCATGTGTTGAAGTGTGTCTTTTGCCGCTTTTTTAAGTAACTTAGTTCACGTCTTATCCCTAAAATTTCCCTCAAAAGGTTCTTTCCATATGCGGTAGCTTTACATTCTACCCCAAGTATTATATCTGAATGTTTCGGTCGGCCTGATACATCAGGCTTTGTGAAAACTATATCCAATTCATGAAACTCCCCATTGGTGGGTGTACTAGCTTTAGTAGCTTTATAACTTAATGCAAGGAATTCAACATCCGTCCATAGTTCACCCATTTTACGATTCCTGCAATAATCTGAATGCGTTCGATACACGGAGAAGTGCGGCTTGGTTCTATCAATTTTTCCAGGACCACTTTGAAGTGTTAAATTTTTATCATTTTCCAAAGTTATATACAAGTTTTCTTTTTCTACCAACTCTTGTATAATCAAGGATAGAACGAAAGCTTCATAGATTTTTCCCAAGGTTAGAGATGGAGGAACAATTTTATGACTCCCGGTACTAGAAAACTTTTTGAAAGAATCTTCTAGTCTCTCCTTAATGTCGCTTAATTCAGATTGCGTCATATCCTAAAATTTCTTCCTCTATTCCTATCATTTATTATTTCCTGGTGTATTTTCTTAAATGTACTTGTAAGATCATCTAAATTGATGCTTTCAGTTAGGTCAATACTTTCGGAATTCGACATTAATTGCTCATTATGATTTAAATCAACTTTTAGGCTTCTTATGGGGCTACCCTGAATTGATTGGTTTAGTCTACTGATTATTCCATTGAAATTTTCCGTCTGAAACATCCTCATTTGACCAATAATTTCTTCTATATACCGCAATAGAAATGATTCCTTTGTAGTTTGCTCTTTGGCATTGCTTATGTCATAAGCAAATCCATGGAGGTATTGAAGGTCAGCGTTTTTCAACTTGGTTTGTATAAATTCGTATAGGTCTATTGCCTGTTCATCAGTCATTGTGAAGCCATTTTAAGGTAGCTATTCGCTTTTTGCACTTATTCAGTAAAGAAAAGTTTTACGAACTTAGCTTGAGAAGATATTAGTGTCAATACCCAAGGTTGGGTATTTTATCGGAAATTTAAGGATGAGTGACCTATTAACATAAACCCTAGTTCAAGAATATTTGCACCAAAATGGCTATTGCTGTTAAAAGAATACTGAAAATTGCAATGACTTTAGCTTGCCGGGAAGATTTTCGAGCTTCTTGTAACTCTTCATATTCGAGCAACTTAAAATAGGCTTCTATATTCATAAAACACGGTATGCTGTTTGTTGAAGTATTCCTATAAATCGAACAATAGGTATCATATTCTGGAACTCGAATATTTTTATCTTCGAGTTTTCTTCTAAATTCATCTCTGGTCATTGTAACATTATTGTCCAGGTCTGACTTAGCTTCCTTTAACAGTCGTATATAAATATCCTCTTTCATCTAATAAATATAGTGGATACAGTGTGCATACTTCAGCTTAATTCTCATGCTCTTACTTTGAATATATCAAAGTTTGCATGAAGGTACTTGTCATATCGCTTAAGAGGATGTTCCGACTCCTCCTTGGTATTTTTCCCGTTAAACCATATCGAGCGTTTGCCTTTGTTTTTGCCATTTTTATTCTGGGTTGCCTCAGTGATGAACTCTACTGATGACATAATCCACATTTTATCTAAACGATGAGAATAAAAAATGAAATAGTAGTTTTCTCTAACTTCATGTGTTATTGCAGCGAAGAGCGCAGCATCGCCAAATTGAACATTTTTGGACCTGGCTTTAATCTGCACTTCTATAAAAGTACCATCTTCCCTCCGAATTACAGCATCTATAGCGAAGTCATCAATCAAAGGAATATAAACGTCTAATCCCTGCTCCAGCATTTTACTGATAATATAATACTCCATGCGCTTACCAAAACCTGCGCTATGTCTAAAACTGGTACTCATTTATGGATAATTAGAATTGTCTTTTTAACTGCTTACTGATTCATTGCATTTTCAAGCTCTCCATACAACTACATTTTTAATTCTATCGAACCCAGTTCATGAAGTTTCTGTTATTAATTTAAGAAGTTGAAATGCTCGCAAAATAACCGTGACAAAAATTAACGCAACGTACAATTTAATACACACGCTCGTACACGTTTGTCCTGATCAGATAATTGACTAGCCTGATCATCAAATTTGGACTGAGCCCTTTTTAGGTCAGTAACTCCGATTCTATTTTTACGGGTATCGTCTTTGTTTGGCCATTGACTACAATGAAACCAACCTATGAGGTACAGTCCATAGTCACAATCATTTTCATTCATATATCTTTTCAATAATTGAGTTTCCATGGCTTTATTTATTTCGTTATGCCAACAGCCTTTAACTTCAATTATTAATTTCACAAAATTTGATGTGTTTGGAACTTTTCCTAAAACATAAATATCTGTTCTCTCTCCGGGTTGTCCCCTTTTTCCTGTACCTCTTCTTATCTCTACTTCCCGCAAAATCAATAAATTAGTTTTGCTTAAATCATCTACCAAATGTGATTTAATGTAATCACTCAAGTCGTTCTCTTCTTTTGGTTTATAAATATCCCCTCCTAATGAATTCCATAAAAGAAATGATAAAGGAGTTTCCCCATGTAGCTTTTTTTCTAAGCGCTCTAGTGATTCAAGTACAGCACTTAATAGATCTTCATTATTAAGTATTAAACGGGACAAGGAATTGTTGGTCATTCTTAATAAGTCTTTAGGTTCAATAGGTACCCAGTTATTAATTCGATAAGATTCCTTGGCTTTAATTATATAATACTTTAAGTCATATCCAGACACCTTTTCTAAATCTTCAAGCATCTCAATAGACTTACTTGTTCCTCTATCCTGTAATTTTATTATAAGGTTATCTCTAAAGTGGCTTATCTCTTCTCGACTTGTTACCATATGAGCCCCTTCAAACTGAGGGTCATCTTCCTTTGGAAACGCACGTGTTAGCCATAGAAATAATTCTCTAATTTCATTTTCCGATAACTTATCTGAGAAATTTGATTTATACCCAAATATATCTTTAGCAGCGTCAAGCATTATCTCTTTACCCAGCACTGTATCTTGATTAATCAGATTCCATATAGTTGACCAGCCACCATCTTCAGCCCCTTCAATGAGAGATAAGGCCGCTGCTTTTTGATATTTTTTTCTCCATTCAAAACTACATCAGTCGCTTTATTTTTGGCCCGTGAATATCCTTGGTTCATAAGGAAAGAAAGAAGCCTTCGCATTGAATTAGCCTTGATTTCATTAGCATTGACAAAGTCTAGGATTACTTCTAATAACTTTTTCATCAGCAAAGCCCTCAATTTTGGTGAGAAATAAAAAATAACCATCTTCCTTTTCATCTTCTTTTTCTATTTCTTTCATTACTGCCTCAGTAATATGTAAGGGAGCATGTTCATAGGCTTTTTTTATTAAATCTAAGTATGATGTATCTGTTCCGCTAAGGCCAATTGACTCAGGGTAAGAAAGAAGTATGTGTGCCCAATTTTGCCAATCCTGATCAGTCAATTTTTCTAAAAACTGCGGCTCGCATTTCTTAATTAAAATCAAGGCTTTATACCCACTTGCTGCAGGTCTATTAAATATATTAGTTCCTAGCCAATCGTCTTTTTTGCAATCGTTATTTTTAATATAGCTCTTTGCTGCTTCTAGTATGTTTTTTCTAGTATGTTCATCACATATTATCCAGCCATTTAACTTAGTTATATCTGAAGAAAGCTCATTACCGTAAAATCTGCTATCATCTTTAAGGGTTAACTCTCTACATAAGTACCACCAAGCGTCCTCATCCCCAGAAGTATATCTAGCCAAAGTATTCAATATCCGCTCGGTAACTGAGGGCTGTAAAGTGTATTCTTCATGTTTCCGTTGGCTTTCAAGTCTGCCGTGAATTAATTTGTATCGTTTTTTTAAATCTTCTGCTTCTTCAGAATCAATTCTGATTTCCTTAAAGAAATGTTCTAGCTTCTTTTTGGCTTGATTCTCATTTTGGATCAAGGCAAATAGTTTCTCGATATGATTCTTTTCTTTTGGGTTAAAGATATTAGAAATTATCTCTAGCCATTTTTCTTTATTAGCAATATCATCATTTTTGAATCGATCGATAACCCATTCCAAATCTCTGGAATCAAGTAATGAGCTATAACTGATCGGCTGAAAAAGGAATGGTGTATATTTATTCAATTTATTAATAACTATTTGAGCCACTTTTCTTCTATCCGCAGCATTTGGTGTAATTATATCTTTGGTGCCACCAAAAATATCCGTGATCGGAAAAATGTTTTCATAATTCGTTAGTCTAACAATTATGTTTTCAGCTAATAGATCAATGTTAAATTCATTTTCTTTAAGATGTAGCCATGCATTTTGGATAATTGCTTCTTGTAACTTTGTCATTGTAAAATCTTCTGACTTTTGTTTTAAACTCCATTTTAAAGCTTCATCGAGCATGGTGGAATTCATGTCAGGCACTAATTGATAAATAAACCCTCTATATGCCCCAAAGTAATTCTCCCGTTTCCAGGCTCTTCAATAAGTTTAAACAATTCTTTTGAGGATAAAACTTCGGGAATAATGCTTGCAAAAATGTTCCCCGAATTTCATCGTCTATATCAACGGTCCAATCGATTTTGAAAGTATATTTTTTCAAGACCCTGCAATTCTTTCATTTCTCCCAATTCTCCTATTAGTGCTGCTGCTCTTACTCCTTAGAAAATGATTGGCTTGGTTGTCTTTGACTATAACAAATGCAACTGAAAGTACTTCTCTTCAGGTTTACAGGCTCAGGCAATATCGATTGCTGCTTTTTTGACGATTAAAGACCATTCGCCTCTTAAAAACCAGTTAATTTGATCTGGTAATTCAGGGTGATTTAACTTAGCGTATTGGTCTCTAAGATCCCAATCTATGTCTAAAGAATCTTGGGTTTCTAGACTTTCTAGGAGTGAATCAACTAACTCTTTTCTAAGTCTGTTTTCCATATCTTGCATGTCATTGGACAATAAAATTGTCTGAGGATCTGTCTTAATGGTATCACGGGTTAGGTCCGGATAAACTGAGTTCAGCCATCCGAATACCTCTTTAAATTGCGGGATTATTTTTTTATCAGGATCGTTGTTTAACTGTATTAGAGATTTCCTTGAGGTATTTCCAATTTATGCAGTGCTAAATAATGTGCCGCTAAAAACTCCTTATGAGATTCATGTATAAAGTGAAAATGACCATTCGTATTTATCGAAAAAAAACTGGAATTAGCTATTACTTTTTCTATATCAAACTGATCAAATTGGAATTCACCAGTATCCGTAATTTCCACCCCCTTCCTCGATGGCATCCAATTCTAAAATGGAGGATGCATTAACGGCCCCCTTGTCAACTGATATATACTTCTTATTACCAAATACCATTAATGCAGCTATCCTTGAGACTAAGGAAATTACTCTAGGAGAGGATAGATAATAATTCTCACTGTAATATTTTGATAGTGGGCTGTTATATGGGTTGGAAAGTAAGGAACAACACCTAAAAACAAACGCAAGCGATTTACTCCAAAGTTCTCACTGTGTTTATATTCATTTATCAAGACCGATAAACTTCATGGGAAAATTACTAAGGATTGGAGTCCTTTATTTTGAACTTCATCAAGGAATAGCTTTTCATCAATCTCATGTTCCTTCAAAATCAACTTGGCCTCTTGTCTATTGAGAGGAAGGGTTCCAACTGTTTTTATTTCTCTCTAGAGAATAACTCATTCCATATTTCCTTTAATTGACTGAAGTAACTCAGAGGGCTAGTAAATCTAATACTTAAGCTTCTACGATTACTTTTTCCTTTTCAAGTGTTTGTTTTAAAAGAGTACTCAAATATTTGGTTTTCCGAGTAATATCAACAGTATTATAATCCAAAAACAAACAGAGCATACCGCCATACTTAAGCCACTTTTTGTAAACTCGGCTACTACTTAATACATACTTTATTTCTGCAAATTCTTGATAGTCA